>DATIGZ010000511.1:0-2931 GCA_035481255.1 Sphingomonas sp.
GGCTTCGACAGCATCGCCCCCGACCGGCCCGGCGTCTATGCCGCCGCCGAGACGATCCTGGCGGTCGCGCAGCGCACCCATGCCAATCGCGAGAGCGGGCAAGGCGGCCTGTTCGGCGAGGCCGAGCCGGTCGGCTCCGCGATCCAGCTGCCCAAGAGCGCGCGCTGGACGCTGGGCCAGAAGATCGAGGCCGAGAAGGACTCGTTCGGCTTCTTCTTCTCCGCCCACCCGCTCGACCGCTACCAACATCTCGCCCGGCTCCATGCCGCGCGCAGCATCGTCAGCCTCACCGATATCGAGATTGCCGAGGGCGGCCGCGCCGGCGCCACCATCGCCGCGCTGATCGAGGATGCGCGCTGGCGCACGTCCGCGCGCGGCAAGCGCTATCTGATGGCGACGCTGTCCGACGCCAGCGGCACCGTGCCCTGCACCTGCTTCGACGATTTCACCGCGAAGGAGATGGAAGATGCTTCGCGCGTCGGCGGCTGCGGCATCCTGACGCTGGAGCTCGACCGCCGTGCCGGTGAAGACAGCGCGCGCGTGACGGTGCGCAAGGTCCAGCCGTTCGAAGGGATGGCCAAGGATGTGCGCCTGACCCTGCGTCTGACCGCGACCGAGCCGGCCGCGCTGGCCGCGATCGCCGTGCAGCTCGCCGACGCGCGCGGCGGACGCTGCGAGGTGGTGCTCGACGCGCCGCTGCCTGGCGGAGGCGAGGCCGAACTGGTGCTGGGCCGCAACTTCCGCATCGACGGCGAGTTGGCGGCACGGATCGAGGGGTTGCCCGGCGTCGCCGCGTGCGAGCTCAAACCCACCGCGCAACCGAGGCTGGCGCTGGCGAGCTAAGCCGCACGCCCCCTTGCATCCATCCCTTCAAATCCGCAGGATGTGTTTACGGACACGGAAACCCGTGCGGATAAGGAGAGTATGATGCTGGGCGCGATGCAGGATTTCGAGCTTCGGGTACCGCGGCTGATCGATCATGCCGAGCGCGAATATGGCAACCGGGAGATCATCAGCCGCTGGGCCGACGGCAGCGAGACGCGCACCGATTGGGCCGGTATCGCCCGCGATTCACGCAAGCTCGCGCAAGCCCTTGAACGCATGGGGGTCAAGCCGGGCGATCGCGTCGCGACGATGGCGATGAACCACAGCCGCCACCTCGTCGCCTGGCACGGCACGATCGGTATGGGCGGGATCATCCACACCATCAACCCGCGCCTGTTCGAGGATCAGCTCGCCTTTATCGGCAACCATGCCGAGGATCGCGTACTGATCTACGACCGCATGTTCCAGCCGATCATCGACAAGATGAAGCCGCAATGGAAGACGATCGAGCACTACATCGTCTTCGACGGTACCGGCCCCGACAGTTTCGAGGCGGTGATCGGCGCCGAGGACGGCAAATACATCTGGGTCGAGGGCGATGAGCGCGACCCGTGCATGCTCTGCTACACCAGCGGCACGACCGGCAATCCCAAGGGCGTGCTCTATACCCACCGTTCCTCGGTCATCCACGCGATGGCGGAGCTTCAGCCCGCGGTGTTCGACCTGTCTACCCAGTCGGTGGTGCTGCCGGTGGTGCCGATGTTCCATGCCGTCGGCTGGGGCCTGCCCTTCGCCGCGCCGATGTCGGGCGTGAAGCTCGTCATGTCGGCGATCAACGAGGGCAAGGTGCTGTGCGAGCTGATGAACCGCGAGAAGGTGACGCACACCGCCGGCGTGCCCACCGTGTGGTTCGCGATGTTCCAGCATATCGACGAGACCGGCGAGCAACCCAAATACCTTAAGGTCGTGACGATCGGCGGCTCGGCCGCGCCGCGCGCGATGATCGAGCGGATCATGAAGATGGGTGCGCGGGTCAACCATGCCTGGGGCATGACCGAAACCTCGCCGATCGGCACGATGGGCGCCCCCAGCCACGACTGGGATGATCTCAGCTTCGAGGCAAAGGTCGACAAGACCGTGTTTCAGGGGCGTGCGCCGTTCGGCGTTCAGCTGCGCACCGTGGACGATCTCGGCAACGTCCTCCCCCGCGACGGCGAAAGCTCGGGCCGGCTTCAGGTGAAGGGGCCGTGGATCATCAAGCAATATTTTCAGGATGCAAACGGTCCGTGCCTGACCGAGGACGGCTGGTTCGATACCGGCGACGTCGCGGTGATCCACCCCGACGGCATCATGCAGATCACCGATCGCGCCAAGGATGTGATCAAGTCCGGCGGCGAGTGGATCAGCTCGGTCGAGCTTGAGAATGCCGCGGTCGGCTGTCCCGGAGTGGCTGAGGCCGCCGCGATCGGCATCTACCACCCCAAATGGGACGAGCGTCCCTTGCTGCTTGTCGTCCGCAAGCCCGGCAGCGAAGTCACCGCGGATCAGGTCCAGCAGCACCTCGCCAGGCATGTCGCGAAATGGTGGCTCCCCGACGAGATCCATTTCATCGAGGCACTGCCCCACACCGCCACCGGCAAGCTGCTCAAGACCGCTCTGCGCGACCAGTATAAGGGCTTCCAGTTCGCCGCGGCTTAAGGCCCCTAAAACAACTCCCCCTGCGCCCCCGGCGGCGGACGAAACAAATCTCGGCGCAGCGGGATATACTCCTTGTCGAGGCCGAATCGTCGCGCCGCGATCTTGAAGCGCGTGCGCAGCAGCTCCGCCCACGGACCCTTGCCCCGGAACCGGCTGTGAAAGTCGGGATCGTTGTCGCGCCCGCCGCGGATCGACTGGATCGTCGCCATCACCTTACCCGCGCGATCCGGGAAATGTTCGTCCAGCCATGCACGGAATAGCGGCGCCACCTCATGCGGCAGCCGCACGGGCAGATAGAAGCAGCCCAGCGCCCCGGCTTCCGCCGCGCGCTCCATGATATGCTCGATCTCGTGATCGGTAATCTGCGGGATGATCGGCGACAGCGAGACATAGGCCGGAATGCCCGCC
>DATIGZ010000512.1:0-1591 GCA_035481255.1 Sphingomonas sp.
GGTCGAGGCTGTCGATCCCGCGCGCGGCACCCGGCGCATCGCGATCCTGCGCGACGGCCGTCTCGCCGCCGCCCTCTTCGTCACCCGCACCGGCGAGCTGCCGCCGCGCGACTGGCTGATCGCTCAGCTTTCCGCGCCGCAGGTCGCCCCTACACTGCTCGCCGGACGCGCACCGGGCGCCCAGCCCGATCGCGGCGCGGTGATCTGCGTGTGCTTCGATGTCGGGATCAACACCATCGTCGCGGCAATTCGCGATCAGCAACTGACCGACGTGCCCGCGATCGGTGCGGCGCTTCAGGCCGGCACCAATTGCGGATCGTGCCGCCCGGCGCTCGCCCGCATCCTCGCCGACACAAGACAGGAGGCCGTAAATGGCTGATGACTTTCCCGCAGGCAGCGTGTGGCTGGTCGGCGCCGGCCCCGGCGATGTCGAGCTGCTCACGCTCAAGGCTGCCCGCCTGATCGCGGCGGCGGAGATTGTCTTCTACGACGCACTCGTCGGTCCCGATATCCTCGCGCTCGCCACCCATGCCGAGCTGGTCCCCGTCGGCAAGCGCGCGGGTCGCCATTCCAAGGATCAGGACGCGATCAATGGCCTGCTGGTCGAGGCGGCGTTGCTGGGCAAGCGCGTCGTCCGCCTCAAGGGCGGCGACCCCGCGATCTTCGCGCGCAGCGCCGAGGAGATGGAGGCGTGCGCCCGCGCCGGGATCCCCGCGTGCATCTGCCCGGGCATCACCACCGCCAGCGCCGCCGCGGCATCGGCAGGCCTGTCGTTGTCGCTGCGCGGTCTCGCCCGCCGCGTCCAGTTCGTGACGGCGCACGCGCGCGCTGGCGAAGCGCTCGACCTCGACTGGGCCGCACTCGCTCATGCTGGCTCCACGCTTGCTTTCTACATGGGACGCGGCGCGGCGCGGGAGATCAGCGAGAATCTCGTCGCGGCGGGTCTGCCCGGCAACACCCCTGTGCTGATCGCATGCGACGTCAGCCTGCCGACCGAGCAGCATCTCTCCACGCGGCTAGACCTGCTCCCACTCGCGGTCAGGTCGATCGCGGGCAACCGCCCGACCCTGTTGCTGATCGGCGAAGCCGTCGCCCGCCCCGCCCTGCTTCCCACGCCCGCTGCTCAGGCGCTCACCGCATGACCCGCCCGCCGCGCATCCTTGGCGCGGTGCTCGCCGGCGGCGCCTCCCGCCGGTTCGGCAGCGACAAGGCGCTCGCCCCGTTCGGCGGCGCGCCGATGCTCGATCATGTCGTGACGGCGCTCGCGCCGCAGGTGACCGAGCTCGTCATCTGCGGTCGCGACTGGGCGGGATCGCATACCCTCCCGGACGCCAGCGCTGAACGCATCGGTCCGCTCGCCGGCCTCGAATCCGCCTTGCGCTTCGCCGTGGCGAACGGCTTCGAGGCCGTCCTCACCACTCCGGTCGATGTCGTCCCGCTCCCGCGCGACCTGACCGCGCACCTCGCCGGGCCGCGTCCCGCGGTGTTTGACGACCAGTGGCTGATCGGTTGGTGGCCGGCCGCGCTTCACGCTCCGCTTGCCCGCTTCCTCGCCACCGGCAACCGCCGCTGGCACGCGTGGCTCGACGAA
>DATIGZ010000513.1:0-4310 GCA_035481255.1 Sphingomonas sp.
CGCCACCGCACAGACGGCGCAAGCCGCCACCGAGGCCGCGGGTGACGAGCAGATCGAACGTGCCGCCGATGTCGTCGTCAACGGCAGCATCGCCTATCGCAACCGCACCGAAGGCGCCGAGCCCGAACTGGTCTATGATCAGGAATTCTTCCAGCGGTTCGAGCCGCTGACCGCCGGTGACGCGCTCAAGCGCGTGCCCAGCGTCACCTTCCTGTCCGACGTGATCGAAAGCGACGGCGCCCGCCTGCGCGGTCTCGATCCCGGCTACACCCAAATCCTGATCAACGGCGAGAAGGTACCCGGCAATCAGGCCGATCGCGGCTTCTTCCTCGACCGCATCCCGGCCGAGTTGATCAAGCAGGTCGAGATCGTCCGCTCCTCCTCCGCGCGCCGCACCGGTGATGCGGTCGCGGGCACGCTCAACATCGTGCTGCGTGACGGTTACCAGCTCGATGGCGGCTATCTCCGCGGCGGTCTGCTGCGCTTCGACGATGGCGAGGTGAAGCCGAGCCTCGGCGCGGTGTTCGGCGGCAAGGTCGGCCCGGGCCGCATCCTGCTCGGCGCCAACCTGCAGGGCCGCTACAACCCCAAGAAGAAGTACAGCCTGCGCTATGACGAGCCGGGCGCGGGGCTCAATAACCGCGAGGACCAGTCGGACGTCCGCGACGGCACCGACTATGCCTTCAACGCTACCTACGACATCGACGGCGAGAACACCGATTTCGAGCTGAGCGGCTTCTATGTCCGCACCGACCGCCTCGAGACCGAACGCTCGTTCGAATACAGCACCGCGACCGGCTCGGGCGGATCGATCCGCAACGGCGCGGGCGGCAACCTGCTGGTCGACAATTCGAACATCAACAACATCGACCAGTATAACTACTCGATCGGCAGCAAGATCAGCCACGACTGGTCGCTCGGCAAGACCAAGCTCAAGGTCGGCTATGCCAAGATGGACGACAAGCAGTGGGAGACCGAGAACGAGATCGAGTTCGATCGCGCCGCGCCGCGTTTCACCGGCGACCGGTTCGACACGCATATCAAGGATACCGAGTTCTCGGCCGGTCTCGAACATGAAGCGCCGCTCGGCAACGGCATCGACCTCGTCTTCGGCGGTTTCTACCAGAACAAGATCCGCGATACCGACATCCAGGAGGCGACGCGCCAGCGCTTCAACCTCGCGACCAGCTTCCACACCGCCTACAACCAGTTCCAGCTCACCCCCGACACCAACGCACAGGGCTTTGTCGGCTTCGCGCCCGCCCCGGGCGGCCTCAGCAAGATCAAGGAAGAGCGCAAGGATCTGTTCGCGCTGATCGAAGGCGATAGCGGACCGGTGACGTGGGAAGTCGGCGTTCGCTGGGAAAATACCAATGCGAGCATCGACGATCTGACCAGCGCGACGGGGGCGATCAAGCAGGACTATAACTATCTGCTGCCCAGCGCCTCGGCCAAGATCAGCGTTGGCAATGGCGGGCGCGTCACCATCTCGGGCGCGCGCACCGTGCGCCGTCCGCGCTTCGACTATATCACCCCGGTGCTGCTCGAAGCGGAGCTGGGCGACAACGACTTCCTCGGCAATCCGCTGCTGCGGCCCGAAAGCGCATGGGGCGCCGATCTCGGCTTCGAACAGCGCATCGGCCGCACCGGCGTCGTCGGCGTCAACGTCTTCTACCGCAAGGTCACCGATCTGGTCGAAATCGCCAACACCGGCACGGTCGGCTCGGAAGGCGCCGGCACCTTCGTGCTCACGCCACGCAACACCGGCGACGGCGAGGTCTATGGCATCGAGTTCGATCTCTCGACCAGCCTCGGCTTCCTCGGCCTGCCGGACACCGGCGTGTTCGGCAACCTCTCGCTGCTCGACAGCAACATCGCCGACTATTTCGGCCAGCGCCGCTTCAACGGCCAGTCGGACATGGTCTATAATTTCGGCTTCATCCAGAACCTGCCGGGCTTCGGCGCGGCGTTCGGCGCGACCTATCGCAAGCAGGCCGCCGCGCTCGACCGGATGGAAGGCGAAGGCATCCGCACCACCTATGGCGCCGATCTCGAGATCTTCGTCGAGAAGCGCTTCGGCAAGAGCTTCACCATCCGCGCGGTCGGCTCGAACCTGCTGAACGGCGCCAAGCGCGAAACGTTCGACAAGTTCACCACGATCGACGACCAGGTCGCCGGCGCCTATGACGAGTTCGAGCTGGAAAGCGAGACCGCTGGCCCGGTGTTCCAGGTCATGGCACGTCTGGCCTTCTGATGCGCCGCGTCATCCTTCTTGCGGGCCTGCTCCCGCTCGCCGCCTGCGCTTCGTCGAAGCGTGAGGTTCCGATCGTCCCCACCACCCCGGCAGCCAGCGTCCAGGCGCGCGGCGAGACCGAGGCGGTGGGCACCGCCAACGCCGACGCCGCGGACGATCCCGCGATCTGGCGAAACCCGGCCAACCCGGCCGCCAGCCTGATCGTCGGCACCGACAAGAAGGCCGGGCTGCACGTCTATGATCTGACCGGCAAGGACCGGTTCTTCATCGACGCGGGTCAGGTCAACAATGTCGACCTCAAGGACATGGGCGACGCCGGGATCATCGTCGCGGCGAGCGACCGAAACGACCGCAAGAACGCGAAGCTCGCGCTGTTCCGGCTCGACACCGCCAATGCGAAGCTGATCGCGCTCGGCACCGTGCCGGTCGGCGCGGGCGAGGCCTATGGCCTCTGCCTCTACCGTACCGGCGGCAAGCTCCATGCCTTCAACGTCATCAAGGACGGCACCATTCGACAGGTCGAGCTCGACCTGTCGGGTGCCGCGCCCGCGGGCAAGCTCGTCCGCACGATGAAGCTCGCCACCCAGTCCGAAGGCTGCGTCGCCGACGAGCGCACGAACCGCCTCTATGTCGGCGAAGAGAATAGCGGAGTGTGGCGTTTCGACGCACGCGCCGATGGCCCCGTCGCGGGGACGAAGATCGCCGCGGCCGACGGCCAGACGCTGGTCGTCGATGTCGAGGGCGTCGCCATCGCCGCCGAGGGTGAGGGCAATGGCGGCTATCTGCTCGTCTCCAGCCAGGGCGACCACGCCTATGCCGTCTATCGCCTCTCCGACGAACGCTTCGTCGGGCGCTTCCGCATCGCTGCGGGCCGGTTCGGCGCGACCGAGGAGACCGACGGGATCGAGGTAATCACCGGCGATTTCGGCCCCGATTATCCCGGCGGCCTGTTCATCGCGCAGGACGGCTACAACCCGCCCAACGCCCAGAACTTCAAGTTCGCGGCGTGGGCGGACATCAAGGCCGCGCTGAAGCTGGACTGATCCGGTGACCGTGCGGCCCGTCCGGCCGCACGGTCACTGCCAGCCGCTCAAATCCGCCGTTTCCAGCCTCGCACGCAGATCGGGATATTCGCGGTCCAGCACCTTGAGCGTCCCGCGAAACACGCCGCGCAGATAATCCTTGAGCGCAACCTCCGCTGCGTCGGCGTCCTCGCCCGCCATCCGCACGAACATCGCCAGCGCCGCGGTCAGCGCTTCCTCGCTCAGATAGCCCAGCCGGCGCATCTCCCAGCCGGATTCGGCCTCGTTCTGGAACTGCGCGAAGTTCTTGGCGCCGTTCGCCATGAACACGCCGAAACCCAGAAACACCGCCGTCACATCGGTCGCATGCTCTTCCAGCTCGGCGCCGCCCGGCGGCATACTGCCGTCCGCGTGAATCAGGTAATGCGAAAGCTCGTGCGCGAAGGTCGCGACCAGATCCGCCGGACGTGCCAGCGCGGACGGGTTGTAGGTGATGACATAGCCCGCCCCGTCATGGCCGAATGTCCCGCCCGGCGCGCTATACTCATGCTTCAGTGCGTGGCCCGGCGCGATCCGCGTCTCACGCTCGGCCTCGCCCGCGATCAGCTCGCACGGCCAGCCTTCCATGCCCGCATGCGCGCGCACTTGCCCGAACAGCTCGACCGCACGCGCATGGCCCTCAAGCCGGCTTGGCGGAAAGAAGTCCTTGGACGGCAGGATCGTGCGCGCTTCGCGGTAGGCCTTGTCGCGATCGACCCCCTGGACCAGCCACGCGAACACCGCGAGCAGCCAGTCATACTCGTCCCGGCCGATCGGCAGGCGCGAACGAAACAACCCCAGCATGACACTCCCCTCCCGGCATGGTTTAACCGCGCTAACCACGAGTCTCCAAGGCCGGCGGGAACAATGCCTTCGTCATGCGTTTCGCCCCTGTCACAACGGGAGGAAGCGATGCGCCGGTACCTGATGTTGCCCGTTATCGGCGCAGCGGCACTCGTCGGATGCAGTAGCGGTGGCGGGAGTACGCCGACTCC
>DATIGZ010000514.1:0-13009 GCA_035481255.1 Sphingomonas sp.
CGGCATGACGCATCCGGCGGGGCGGCATGCCGCCCCGCCGGATGCGATCTGTGATGCGATGTACCGCGCGGTCAGCGCTGGCCCGCGCGGATCACCGTCTTCGCCGCGCCGCACAACGCGCACGGGCCGATCGCCCGCACAAAGCCGTCGCTTCCCGCCAGTTCGCGCGTCGTGTGCCCGGCCTGTTCCGGCTCGGTCAGCGCGAGCCGTTCGGCGATGCAATCGTCGCAGACCGGCTCGGATGCGAGCCGCTCGATCAGCGCGCGGACGCGCGCCGCTATCACCGTCATCCTGTTCCCCTTGCGCGTGCCCTAGCCCGGCCGGCGCCGCGTTGAAACCGGTTCGCGACCAACCGTGACGCGGCGGCCGGACCTCGCGCGCGAGCGCGCCGCTCCCTGCCGTTGCCCGCACGCCTTCGCCACGCCGCCCGATCCCGCCTCGTTTATGGCTGTCTGGCACCGGTCCGGCTGGCGCTTGCAACGGCGCGGAACCGATCTTCTTCCCCGGCATGTGCCATGCCTTCCTCGCGCGGCAAGAAGCCCGGCCCGCGCCGTGCTCCGCTGCGCTGCGCCCCGCCGGGTGCAAGCCGCCGGCCCGCCGCCGGTCGACTGCCATCGAGGTCGCATCGGGCGGCAGCGATCGACAAGGAGACTGATGATGGCACAGATTGGCAGCTTCACCCGCGACGAGACCGGCACCTATACCGGCACGATCCGGACCCTGACGCTCAACGTCAAGGCGACGGTCCGCCCGGTCGAGCGCGACCATGACAAGGCCCCCGACCACCGCGTCTTCGCCGGCGCGGTCGAGATCGGGGCGGGCTGGACGCGCGCCGCCAAGGAGAGCGGTGCCGAGTATCTCAGCGTCAAGCTCGACGATCCCTCCCTGCCCGCGCCGATCTACGCGACGCTGGTGCAGGGTGAGGACGGCGCCAGCAAGCTGATCTGGTCGCGCTGACCGGCACCGGGGCTGCGCCGCACGGCGCAGCCCCTATCGCTTCCGGACCCACCGTCTTCGATAGTCCCGCCGCGAGGAAGCAACGCGCATGGCTGAGGCCGCGCCCCGCACCGGCGGGGCCAGCACCACCAAGGGATCATGCCATGGACAGCGACAGCGATATCGACCGCGCGGGGCGCGCCCGGCGCGGCTCGCCCTTCCTCAATACCGAACAGGCCGCCGCCTATCTCAAGCTCTCGCCGCGCCTGCTCAAGCGCCTGCGCCGCGCGGGCAAGGGCCCCGCCTTCCGCCGCCACAGCCGCTATGTGCACTATCATATCGGCGATCTCGACGACTGGTCGCGCAGCCAGTCGGGCAAGGCGTTCGAGCGATGAGCCGCCGCCAGGCCCCCGCCCCCGAACCGCTGTTCCGCTGGGCGCATCAGCGCGAGGCGTGGCTGCGCCGCCGCCGCCGCCGGACCCGGCGCACGCTCGCGCTCAGCGCGCTCGGCTGCTCCCTGCTGCTCGGTTCGGCGCTGTTCCCGCCGCACCCGCGCCTTGTCTGGAACCTGTCGCAGAGCGCACCGGCCGGCCTCTATCTGGTGCGGCCGGGCGCCGTCCCGGCTCGCGGCGCGACGGTGATCGCGCGGCTGCCCCGGCCCTTTCGCGCCCTTGCCGCGCAGCGCGGCTATCTTCCCGCCAACGTGCCGCTGGTGAAGCGCGTCGAAGCGGCGGCAAGCGACAGCGTCTGTGCATTGGGACCGGCGATCTTCGTCAACGGCAAGCGGATCGCCATGCGCCGCATGCTGGATGCGCAAGGCCGGGCGATGCCGCATTGGCAAGGCTGTGTGCGGCTGCGCGCGGGCGAGTTCCTGCTGCTGATGCCGCACCCGGACTCGTTCGACGGGCGCTATTTCGGGGTGAGCGGAGCCGCAGACCTGATCGGCCCGGCGCAGCGCTTATGGGCGCGCTGAGCCTTGCCCTCGCGCTGGCGCTGGCAACCCCGGCCGGGGTCGGCCAGTGGCAGCGCGAAATCGAGGCCGCCGCGGCGCGCTGCATTATTCCTGCTGGCTGGATCGCGCGCGTGATGGCCGCCGAAAGCGGCGGCAGGACGCATCATCGCGGCCGCCCGATCCGCAGCGCCAAGGGCGCGATCGGCCTCATGCAGCTGATGCCGGGCACCTGGACCGAGATGCAGGCGCGGCTTGGCCTTGGTCCCGATCCCGACGACCCCGCCGACAATATCGTCGCGGGCAGCTGCTATCTTCAGATGATGCATGAGCGGTTCGGCTATCCCGGGCTGTTCGCCGCCTATCATGCCGGGCCTGCGCGCTATGCCGCGCATCTGCGCCGCGGCACGCCGCTTCCGGGCGAGACCCTACCCTATCTGCGCGCGGTCACGGGGGAGCAGTTGGTACCGGCGACCCGCGCGCCACCCCCGCCATCGCAGGCGCTGTTCGCTCTCCGCAGAACCCTGCGCAACGAAGCCCAAACCCCGCATCCGCCCTCCCCCGGCACGCTGTTCGCGATCGAGAACCGGCGTGATTGAGATCGCCTGGCGGGCCCCGTAGGGTGGAGGGTCGTCTCGTGAGACCCAGCATGACGGCTGGCGGAACAGCTCTCAAGGCCCGCGGGTACCCCCCGATTTGCTCCGCAAATCGGCTCCCCCCGCGTCCGCTGCGCGGCGCCTGCGCTGACGCTCCGGCGGCCCTGACAGCCGCTCCGCCACCCGCCCCTGGAACGCCGTTCTCGATTGGGAGGACGGCAATTTCGGAGATCATCATGAGCATGATGGAGCAGATCGGAACGGCGTCGGATCGCGTGATGTCGGCACTCGCGGCGGGGCTCGAACTGGAGTTCGGACGTGGTGCCGGCGACGCGCTGGCGCGGCGTTTCCTCGCGGCGGAAGAGGCCGAATTCCGCTGGGACGCGCGGATCGAGGAGCGCTGGCTCGGCTTCTATCCCTGCCCGATCGAGGAGGATCTCGAGCTCGATCGCGTGGCCTGCCTAGGCCAGTTCGACGGGCGCTGGTTCATGAGCGTGATGCTGGTGGATGGCGAGGGCAATGCGCAGGGAATGCTCGGGTGCCGCACATTCGGGCGCGCGGCCGAGGCACGCAGAGCCCTGGCCGATGCGCGTTGATCGGCGCGTCTTGAACGGGTTGCGGCGGCGTCGCACCGGCGCTGCCGCGCCCCCTTTTTCGAGCCGACACGGGGCAGGAGAAGACGCGAAGGGAAAACAAGATAAAGGCAGTGTCTCGCGACACGGCTCAAATGACTGTCTGCACATCCTTTATTCACGAGACCGAGGCGAGGCACGGCGAGACCGGCGATCGTACAATCGCATCATTCCGCCCTTCCCTCGCCGGAATCGCGAGACTCGGCCGGTGCAGCGGTGAGCGAGGACGATTTCACCCCGAAACTCGGCCGTATCGGCGGCAAGGACGGCAAGCACGCCCTCAGCTATGGCGGGCGCGTGCTGGTCGCAGCCCGACTTGCCGGGGTCAAGGGAAGGCCAAGCGCGAGCCGCTTCGACGGCAGCCGGATCGGACGCGGCGCCGGCATCGGCCTGCTGCTTTCGAGCCGCGACCGGCTCGCCGGCTTCCGGGCGCGCCGGGCGATCGTCAAGACGCGCTTGGTTCGCCTCAGCGGCAAGGGCCTCGCGGCGAGCCGCGCGCACCTGCGCTATATCGAGCGAGACGGGGTAACGCGGACAGGCGAGCCGGGTGAAGCCTATGGTTGCGATACCGACGCAGCCGATGGCACCGCCTTCCTTTCACGAAGCGCCGGCGATCGTCACCAGTTTCGCTTCATCGTGTCGGCCGAGGACGGCGCCCAGTATCGCGACCTCAAGCCCTATATCCGCCGCCTGATGACACAGGCCGAGCAGGATCTCGGGACCAGGCTCGATTGGATCGCGGTCGATCACTACAATACCGGGCATCCGCATACCCACATCATGCTGCGCGGGGTGGACGAGCGTGGCGGCAACCTTGTCATCGCTCGCGAATATATCGCCCATGGCCTGCGCGAACGCGCCGCCGAACTCGCGATGATCGATCTTGGCCCGCGGACCGATCGCGAGATCCAAGACCGGCTGCGGCACGATATCGATCAGGAACGGCTGACCGCGATCGACCGGGGACTGATCCGGCGCATCAACGCCGATCGCGTCACCCGCCCGGCACATCATGATCCATTTCAGCAGGCCATCGCCATCGAGCGGTTGCGCAAGCTCTCGGCCATGGGTCTTGCCGAAGAGATCGGCGCCGGGCGCTGGCGGCTCGCACAGGACATCGAGCAGACGCTGCGCGCGATGGGCGAGCGCGGCGACATCATCCGCCTGATGCAGCGCGAACTGACCGCCCGCCGGCTCGATCGGGCGCCCGCCGATCGCATCATCGCCTCGGCAATCGGACAACCCATCATCGGCCGGGTTATCAGTCGCGGTCTCGCCGACGAGCATCACGACCGGCAGTATCTGCTGGTCGACGGGATCGACGGCCGTACCCATTATGTCGATATCGGCCACGCCGGCGCCACCGAACCGACGCCTGAGGGCGCGATCGTTTGCTTGAACGCGCGGCCGGCCGCGGTCCGCGAGGTCGATCGCACCATCGTCGCGGTCGCGCAGGCCAATCGCGGCTATTATTCAATCGACGGCCATTTGCGGCATGATCCGGGCGCAAGCCACGACTTTGCCGAGGCGCATGTCCGGCGGCTGGAAGCGATGCGCCGCGGCCGCGCCGGACTCGTGCGCGAACCCGACGGCCGCTGGCCGATCGCACCCGATCACCTGGCGCGTGTCATCGACCATGAGACAGCACTGAGCGCGAACCGGCCCGTTGCGGTCGAAATCCTCTCCGCCAGGCCGCTCGAGCGGCTCCCCTCGTTCGAGGGCGCGACCTGGTTGGATCGGGAACTGATCGCGCCGCACGCATTGCCGATCCGTGATGCCGGGTTCGGTCGCGCGGTTCGCGACGCCCTGGCCGCACGGCGGCAATGGCTGGTCGAGCAGCAACTCGCGACCCGGGAAGGCCAAGGATATCGCATTGCTTCGAACGCGCTGGCGGACCTGCAGCGGCGCGAGCTTGCGCGCACCGCCGATACGCTTCGCGCCGAGCTTGGAAAGGACTTTCGCGAAACTCGGCACGGCGATCGGGTCGAGGGGCGATTGCGCCGCCGCATCGATCTGACCAGCGGCCGCTTTGCGCTGGTGGAGCGCGCGCGGGATTTCACGCTCGTGCCCTGGCGCCAAGTGCTGGAGAAGCGGCTCGGCAAGCCAGTTACTGGCATCATGCGCACCGATGGCGTGAGCTGGCGATTTGGACGGGATCGCGACGGGCCGGGATTTGATCCATTGCGCTGACCGCTCGACAACCGATGCAGTCAGCGATGGCCGGCTTCGCCTGCCAACCTTACTCGCAAGCGACGCCATCGCCATCCCGATCCAGATGGCGAGCATAGCCTGGCTCCCCGGCATGAATCGGCGCCGCACCATCGGCGCGAGCATCCGCACATCGAGCATAGTAGACGGCGCGCGCTTCCGGTTCCTCCGTTGCCGGTTCGGAGAGCAGCGTCGCAGGCACAGGATTGTCCATTGGCGCTTCCTGCAAGGCGGGTGGCGCAATCGCCTCGTCATTGGCAGGGGTGAGAAGTGCCTGTGTCGCAACCGGCTGCGATGGTTCGGGTACCGCTACGCTGCAGCGCCCTGCAGCGAACGCGGCCATTGCGACCATGATATAGCCGCCGATCTTCCCGTTTGAATTTGCCATCTCCGCCCCCGCGCCTGAGGATCGCATGGACGAGCCGTAGCGGGAAGAACTTGCGAATATTTCGCATCGCGACGGCGCCTACCAGCTGATAATTCTTGGTGGTATCACTCCTTGCAGCGGATGAAACCTCCCCCGGAAATGACATGCAAATGACCGCGACGCGCCCGCTCATCGGTCGTTCACCAGCTGGACAGATAAACCCGAAAGCTGACGTCCCATGCGAGACTTGTCACCCGGCGCCGGGAGGGCAGATGCTCAAGTTCCGCGAGCCGGAGTTGCTCGCGCGCCTGTTTGATGGAGAATTCGAGCTCGGTCTTGGCGGGCCGGATCTGCTGGAGCGAGCAAGGCCATCCTCCTTCACCCCGCCCCATCGCCTTCTTAGGGCATTGCTGGGCGCTGCCAAGGTCGAGCGAAGCGTTCCGAGCCCCGATCAGTCGGGCAGCTTGTAGGCGACTAGAGCGTCGCCGATCGGCGTCTCCATGAAATGGTGTCCGCCGGCCATGATCACCAGATACTGCTTGCCGTTGACCTCATAGACCGCTGGGGTCGCCTGTCCGCCGGCAGGGAGCATATCCTGCCACAGCGTCTCTCCGGTGCGCAGGTCGATCGCCCGAACCAGATTATCCGTCGCGGCCGCGATGAACACCAGTCCGCCCGCCGTCACCACAGCGCCGCCATTATTGGGAGTGCCGATATCGAGCGGCAGCATCGAAGGGATGTTCCAGGGGCCGTTGCGGCGAGCGGTGCCGAAAGGACGATCCCAGATCGTCCGGCCGGTGCGCAGGTCGATCGCGCGGATACCGCCATAGGGCGGACGTTTGCACAACAGGCCGGTGAGCGGCAGCCGCCAGCCGGGGTTTACTGCGATCGCATAGGGAGTTCCCGCCTGCGGGTCCTGCGATCCATGTCCCGCCTCGCCCATATCGCCGCCGCGTGCCTCGTCGCGCGGCAGCGGGAAGCCGAGCCGCTTTGCCTCCTCGCGCGGGACGAGACGGTTGTAATTGGGCATGTTGTTGTAGTTGGCGACGATCACCCCGCGTACCGGATCGATGGCGATCCCGCCCCAGTCGGTGCCGCCATTGTAACCGGGATATTCGATGAAGCGCCGGTCGGAGGTGGGCGGGGTATAGCGGCCGCGATACTCGGCGCGGCGAAGCTGGATGCGGCAGACCATCTGATCGATCGGCGACATTCCCCACATGTCGCGTTCCCGAAGATCGGGAAAGGCCAGCGTATGGAAGCTTGAAGAGGGCTGGGTTGGGCTGCGCAGCTGCGGCTCGACGCCCGTACGTGGCACCGTGCGCTCGTGCACCGGGAAGAGCGGTCGACCCGTGCGGCGGTCGAGCACATAGATATCGCCCTGCTTGCTCGGGAGGACCAGCGCCGGGACAGTCCCCGCGCCGACCGGAAGATCAACGAGACTCGCCTGCGCGCCAAGGTCATAGTCCCAGACATCGCGGCGCACGGTCTGAAAGCGCCAGCGGGGTTTGCCGGAGGCGACATCGAGTGCCACCAGCGAGGTCGAGAAGGCATTTTCCTGCGGGGTGCGGCTGCCGCTCCAATAATCGACCGCGCTATTGCCCATCGGCAGATAGACGAGGCCCAGCGTTTCGTCGCCGCTGGCGATCGTCCACATATTGGGAGTGCCGCGCGCATATTCCTGGCCGGCGGGCGGATCACCCGTCCAGTCCGGGTGAACCATGTCCCATGCCCAACGCTTGGTGCCGGTGACCGCATCGAACCCCTGGATCACGCCCGAGGGCGCGCTGCGTTTCTGGCCATCGAGTACCTGGTGCCCCGTGACGATCACCCCGCGCACGATCGTCGGCGGCGAGGTGATCGAGACCATGCCCGGCGCGACCTCGCCCATGCCGCGCTTGATATCGACCGCGCCCCCGATGCCGAAATCCGCGCAGGGGCGGCCGGTACGGGCGTCGACCGCGATCAGGCGCCCGTCGAGTGTCCCCTCGATGATGCGCGTCGCGCAGGACGCATCGGCAGGGGCTCCCGGCACCGCATAATAGGCAACCCCGCGACAGGCGGCGGTATACGGAATCCATTCATGCGATACGTGGGGATCATAGCGCCAGCGCTGCTTCCCGGTGGCCGGATCAAGCGCGATCAGAATGTTGGTCGCGGAGCAGAGATAGAGCGTGTCGCCGACCTTGAGCGGCGTGGTCTCGGCGCCATATTTGCTGTCCTTGGGATCCCCCGCCGGCATGTCGCCGGTATGGTAAATCCAGGCCCGTTCGAGCCTGCCGACATTGGCGGGCGTGATCTGGGCGAGCGGCGAGTAGCGTTGCGCGGCATGGCTGCCGCCATAAGCCGGCCAGTCGGCACCCGCACGAAGCGGCGAGGGATCCGCGAGGGCCGATGCGAGCGCGCCGGGCATGGCTCCTGCAACGGGCTGGTGCAGGCGCGAGACGGCGAAGCCTGCGACCGCGACACCCGCGATCGCCACAGCGGTGGCCCCGAAGGCGGTGCGCCAGCGCCAGCGGCTCGGCTCAAGCAGAGGCAGGGTCAGCAAGACCAGGACCAGCAGGACCGTGGGACCGGCGACGAACGGAACCAGCGCCCAACCATCAAGACCCGCCTCGGCAACGCCCCAGCCAAGCGAGAGCAGGAAGGCCCCGCCATAGAGCCAGGCGCCGAGCGCCCTGCCCCGGATCAGCAGATAGCCGGACGCGCACAGAAGCAGGCCGACCAGACCATAGAAGAGACTCCCGCCGAGCAGGACGAGCCAAGCCCCGCCGATCGCGAGGACAAGACCGATCAGGGCGAGCAGCGCACCGAGGATCATGACGGGGACCCGGTACGTACGCGGGCGCGGAGCGGACGGTTGCGGCATCGGCACCTCCTGTGGGGAAGGGAACCGACCCCGGCACGATCGGTTCCGCAAGGACCGGGCATTTCGAGGATGCGAAGCGTTGACCGAGGCCGCCACCTGGATCCCCTATTGCGGTGCGGCACCCGCGCCGGGCGAGCTTCTGGCACGCTGGAACTTCGATCCGGCGCTGCTCGCGCTTCTGGCGCTGATGCTGTTCGCCGCTCTCAAGTCGCCAAGGACGGATCGGCGTCTCTTGTTCGCCGTGATCGCGCTGTTCGCCGTGCTGTTCCTCTCGCCCTTCTGCGCGCTGACCTCGGCGCTGTTCTCGGCACGCGCGGTGCATCATCTCGCCCTGACCGCGATCGCCGCGCCGCTGCTCGCGATCGCCTTGCCCGAACGGCGGGTGCCGGGTGGCGTGGCGCCCTGGACTGTCCTCCACGCCGTCATCTTCTGGGCGTGGCACGCGCCGTCCGCCTATGAGGCTGCGCTGTCGAGCCATGCGGTCTATTGGCTGATGCAGGGCAGCCTGTTCCTGACCGCGCTGGCGCTATGGCGCGCGATGCGGGCGGCGGCAATGGTGAGCGGCCTTGCCGCGTTGCTCGCGACGATGGTGCAGATGGGGCTGCTCGGCGCCCTGCTCACCTTTGCCGGCAGGCCGCTCTACGCACCGCATTTCCTTGCGCCTCAGGCCTGGGGCCTGAGCGCGCTTGAGGACCAGCAGCTTGCGGGACTGATCATGTGGGCGCCGGGCGCCGGTCTCTATCTCGCCGCCGCGCTGATCCTTGCCGCGCGATGGTTCGCACATGAGCAGCGCAGCGCGGCCATAACCCGATGATCGAGGAAATTCGCGCCTGGGCGCAGTCGCATACCGAGCGCAGCCGCTATTCGCCGGTGGGCATCGCCTTCCACTGGGTGATGGCGGTCCTCGTCCTCTTCCAGCTCGGCTGGGGCTATTATTCGAGCTGGCTGCCCGCAGGCGGGGACAAGCTCCACGCCTATGAGGTTCACAGCGCCGTCGGCCTGCCGGTCCTGCTGCTGGCAATCGGCCGGTTCGGCTGGCGGCTGATGATCCCGGGTCCGGTCAACGATGCCGACCGGCAAGGCTGGCAGACGCGGATCGCCTATGCGATGCACTATGTCTTCTACATCGCCTTTTTCGGGTTGCCGCTCTCGGGCTGGGCGATGTGGTCGTCGATCGCCGAACCCGGCCCGCTTCATCTCGCTGGCGTGATACCCTGGCCGCAGCTGCCGTTCGACCAGCTTCCGCTGACCACGCGATGGCGCATCATGGACCTCGCCGAGGACATCCATCAGCTGCTGGTGATCACCTTGCTGCTCGTCATTCCGCTGCACGTGGCAGCGGCGTTGAAGCATCATTTCTGGGACCGTCACGACGTGCTGCGCGGGATGCTGCCGGAGATTCCGGACGCGGAAGATCCCCGGGAAGGCGGCTCGCATAGTCCGCGACAGCCGCGGATTCCGAAGGAGAAAGCGCCCGGCTGATCTTGAGCATGACATTTTCGGGATCGTTGCGCCGCGCCCCCGCGCGCCAGCGATCGAGCTGTTCAGCAAGATAGGCGGCCGGCTGCCCGGCAAGAGGCGGATTGGCAGGTCCCACACCTTCGCCGCGCGCGCCATGGCATGAGGCGCATGCGGCGAGGCCCCGCCGGCGATCCCCTTGCTGATAGAGCATAGCCGCCAGGTCGTGCGGCGCGCTCCCCGCCGCCATCGCGGACACGAACGGGAGGCCAGCATAATAAGCGGACACCGCTTCGTGCTGGCTCCCGGTCAGCTTCCTTGCAATCGCTTCCATTTCGGGATGCCGGCGTCGCCCGCTGGCATAGGCTTCGAGCTGCGCCGCCATGTAACCGCGATCGAGCGCGGCAAGGCGCGGTGCGCCGGCTCCGTTCCCGCGACCATCGACGCCATGGCAGGCGATACAGGCATAAGGCGCGCCGGCATCGCCTCCGCTGAGCGCGAGAATCTCGCCGCTTGCCGTGAACTGGTCCGCAGCGCCGCGCTCGACCGCGCCACACCCGGCCAAGGCCAGTCCTGCAAGGCTGAGAAGCGCACGCGATTCCATGTGCGGCGGAACCTCCCGGGCGCGGCGGTGGTTCCGGATTGCACAGCGCGCCGACACTGGCTCGAGAATTGGGGAAGCGTTTGCAGACTGCCCGCGCCTTGCCGCTCCTGCTGCTTATTGCGGCCTGCAAGCCGCCGCCCGACGAGGCGCAGCATATGCCGCAGGCAAGCGCAGCGCGTGGCAAGGCTGTGATCGAGCGCGCAGGTTGCGGCGCATGCCATATCGTCCCCGGCATGCGCTGGCCCCAGGGGCGAAGCGGTCCCGCGCTGACGGGGTTTGGCGACCAGGGTCTGATTGCCGGACGCCTGTCCAACCGGCCCGACCTGCTCGCCGCCTTTGTCCGCGACGCGCCGGCAGTCCTGCCCGGCACCACGATGCCGGCCATGCCGGTAAGCGAGGCGGAGGCACGTGACATCGCAGCCTATCTCTACACGGCGGAAACGCGGTGATGCTGAATGCCGCCGCCATCCCGGTGCTCGATCCGGCGGGTCCCTATGCGGGATCCATCACCACGCTGTCCTGGATTCTGATAGCCATGGCCATCGCGGTGCTGGCCGTCGTCGTCGCGGCGCTGTGGATCGCCCTGTTCGGGAAGGAGGGGCTCAAAGCGCGGCTTGGCGGCACCAGCGCGATCTGGATCGGCGGGATCGCCTTTCCGGTGGTCGTACTCAGCCTGTTGCTGGTCTATGGCCTCAGCCTCACCCGCAATCTCACCGCGCCCGTGCCTGCCGATGCGATGCGCGTTCGCATCACCGGGGAGATGTGGTGGTGGCGCGTCGCCTATCTCGATCGTCATGGCCGCCCCGTGATGCTCGATGCCAATGAGCTGCACATCCCGGCCGGCCGTCCGGTGATGCTGGAACTTGAATCCAATGACGTGATCCACAGCTTCTGGGTGCCGCGCCTGTCGGGCAAGCTCGACATGGTACCCGGCCGGCGCAACATCCTCCCGATCCAGGCCGACGGGCCCGGCGTGTTCGCCGGGCAATGCGCTGAATATTGCGGCGGGCCGCATGCGCTGATGGGGTTTGTCGTGGTCGCGCATGAGCCCGCAGCGTTCGAGGCCTTGATGGCCGCGCGGCGCGGCAGGCGAGACCGGGCTGCGAGTCCG
This sequence comes from Sphingomonas sp., assembly GCA_035481255.1. GTDB lineage: Bacteria > Pseudomonadota > Alphaproteobacteria > Sphingomonadales > Sphingomonadaceae > Sphingomonas. The sequence continues at coordinate 11,731 of DATIGZ010000514.1, forward strand.
GGATCAATGCTGTTCCGCTCGAGCGGCTGCGCCGCATGCCACCGCATCGCCGGAACGGACGCCAACGGCACCGCGGGTCCTGATCTTAGCCATGCAGGGTCGCGCCGTTCGATCGGCGCGGGCATCCTCCCCAATAATCGCGGCACGATGACAGGCTGGATCGGCGACAGTCAGTCGATCAAGCCGGGCAACCGCATGCCGCCCTACAAGATGCTCTCTGCGGCAGAACTCGAAATGCTCGCCGTCTATGTGGAAGCGCAGAAATGACGTCGGAGACCGGGTTCGATCCGGCACTCTACGACCGCTTCCCGACAAGGGGCGAGCGTCCGCCCGGAGAACTCGAAGAACTCGAGCGGATCTGGTGTGCGCCGAAGGGCTGGCAGCTGCTGACCGCGGTCAACAACAATTATGTCGGCTTCTTCTACATCGCCACCGCCTTCCTCTTCTTTCTTCTCGCCGGCGTCCTCGCGCTGGTCATGCGCGTTCAGCTCGCGCTGCCGCTCCAGGGCATCCTGCCCCAGGAAACCTATAACCAGTTCTTCACCATGCACGGCACGGTGATGATGTTCCTGTTCGCCATCCCGATGGTCGAGGCGATCGGCGTCCTGCTGCTCCCGCAGATGCTGGCGGCGCGCGACCTCCCATTCCCGCGCCTCTCCGCCTATGCCTTCTGGGCCTATTTCGTCGGCGGGCTGTGCTTCTTCGCGTCGATCTTCGTCGGGCTTGCGCCGGACGGGGGCTGGTTCATGTATCCGCCCTATACCAGCCTCACCTATTCGCCCGGGATCAATGCCGATTTCTGGCTGCTCGGCATCGGCTTCATCGAGATCAGTGCGATTGCGGGCGCGATCGAGATCATCGTCGGCGTGCTGCGTACCCGCGCGCCCGGCATGACGCTCGACAAGATGCCGGTCTATGCCTGGGCGATGCTGGTGTTCGGGGTGATGATCATCATCGCCTTTCCCTCGGTCATCCTCGGCACCCTGCTGCTCGAGCTCGAGCGCGCGTTCAACTGGCCCTTCTTCGATCCGACGCGCGGCGGGGACGCATTATTGTGGCAACACCTCTTCTGGTTCTTCGGCCATCCCGAGGTCTACATCATCTTCCTTCCCGCCTCGGGCCTGGTCTCGATGATAGTCGCGACGATGGCCCGCACGCCGCTGATCGGCCATTACCTGATCGTCCTCGCCTTCCTCGCCACCGGCTTCATCAGCTTCGGCGTGTGGTCGCATCACATGTTCACCGTCGGCATGCCGAACCTGTCGATCGGCTTCTTCTC
>DATIGZ010000515.1:0-4680 GCA_035481255.1 Sphingomonas sp.
GGATGCCGCCGTCGGTTTCGCGCAACGCCTGCCGGATCGCCGCGGCGACCGAATCCTCGATCCGCGCCTCTGCCGCGCGGCCGAGATGGCGCAGATCGAGGGGATGACTGCGGCCTTCGCTTTCGATGACGGGTGCGTCGCCCATAAGCGCGGAGAAGCGCGCGCCGTCGAGCGTCGCGGACATCGCGACAAGCCGCAGGTCGGGCCGCAACGCCGCCTGCGCATCGAGCGCCAGTGCCAGGCCGAAATCGCTGTCGAGACTGCGCTCATGCACCTCGTCGAACAGCACCGCGGAAACGCCCGAAAGCTCCGGGTCGCTCTGGATGCGATTGACGAAGATGCCCTCGGTCACCACCGTCACGCGGGTCCGGGCCGAGCGTCTGGTGTCCATGCGGGTGGCATAGCCATAGGTCCCGCCGACCGGCTCACCGGCGAGAACGGCCATGCGCTCCGCGGCGGCGCGCGCGGCGAGTCGGCGGGGGGAAAGCAGCAGGATCTCGCCGTCGCACCAGCCCTCGCCGAGCAGCGCGGGGGCGACCGCGGTGGTCTTGCCAGCGCCCGGCGGGGCGACCAGCACCGCGTTGCTCGCGCTCCGGAGCGCCGCGAGCAAATCGGGCAGCACGGCATGGATGGGAAGGTCGCTCACGCTGTCGCTCTACGCAATTCACCGCATTGCTTGAAGCGGCATGGCACCCAATCGTGCGACGCGCGTTGCGCGGTTTGAAGGAGACGGGACATGGCACGCACGCTTTCGAGCTTCACCATCGCCGCGGACGGCAACGGCGACTATCTGGTCAGCATCGATGACGAGGATGGCGAGACGATCGAACTGACCGCGACCTATGAACAACTCGATATGCTGGGCGAGGCGATCGAGGACGCGCTCGACGACGACGAAGACGATTCGCTCGGCACCGACGAAGACGAGGATGAGGAGAGCGAGGCCTGAGCGTCAGAAGGCGCGGGCGACAGCGAACTCGACCGCCTCGATCATCGCGTCCTTCGCCGCGCTGGACGGGAAGATGCCGAGCGCGTCGATGGCGCGCTGGCCGTAGTGCCGCGCGCGCGCGAGCGTGTCGTCGACCGCGCGGCTCGATTGCACCAAACCGACCGCATGGGCGAAATCGTCGTCGCTGATGCGGCGACCGAGTACGGCTTCTTTCCAGAAGGCGCGGTCGTCCTCGCTGCCACGGGCGTAAGCGAGGATCACCGGGAGCGTCATCTTGCCCTCGCGGAAATCGTCACCCGCATCCTTGCCCATCGTTCCGGCGTCCGAGACATAGTCGATGGCGTCGTCGACCAGTTGGAACGCGATGCCGAGATTGCGGCCATAGGCGTCGAGCGCGGCTTCCTCCGCCTCGGGGCGCTCGCCGACCACCGCGGCGATGCGGCAGGCGGCGGCGAACAGTGCGGCGGTCTTGGCACCGATGATCTCTAGATAGCGTTCCTCGGCCAGATCGATGCGCCGCGCGGCGGTGAGCTGATTCACCTCACCCTCGGCGATCACCGCGGAGGCGTTGGAGAGGATCTTGAGCACCTTCAGGCTGCCGTCCTCGACCATCAGCTCGAAGCTGCGGCTGAACAGGAAGTCGCCGACCAGCACGCTCGCCGGATTGCCCCAGATCAAGTTGGCGGTGCGCTTGCCGCGGCGCATGTCGGAGCCGTCCACGACATCGTCATGCAGCAGGGTCGCGGTGTGGATGAACTCGACCGCGGCGGCGAGCCGGTGGTGGCGTGTGCCCGAATAGTCGAGCAGCCGTGCGCTCGCCAACGTGAGCATCGGCCGCATCCGCTTGCCGCCGCCCGCGATCAGATGGCCGGCAAGCTCCGGGATCAGCGGGATCTGCGACTGCATCCGGTCGAGGATCACGGCGTTGACGAGGTTCATGTCCGCCGCGACCAGCGCGAGCATGGGCTCAAGCGAGGGTGCCGCCCCGCGGCCGATACGATGAATGGTCGCGCTCATGTCGCGCGCGATGTGGCTGCAACGCAGGCGAAAGGCAAGTGCGCGGGGGTTGCTTACGGATGAAAGCGGCGCAACAAGGCGCGCGCCATCAATCGGGACATATGCCATTTCCATGAGCGACGAGACGCTGCAACGCTATCGCCAGAGCATCGACCGGATCGACGCCGCGCTCGTCTTCCTGCTCGCCGAGCGGTTCCAGATCACCCAGGCGGTCGGCCGCCACAAGGCTGAGACCGGTCTGCCGCCTGCCGATCCCGGGCGCGAGGATCGCCAGATCGCGCGTCTGCGGGAGCTGGCGGCGCAGGCCGACCTCGACCCCGAATTCTCCGAGAAATTCCTGCGCTTCATTATCGACGAAGTGATCCGTCACCACGCGCAGATGCAGGGGCAGGGCAAGGCGGACTGAGGCTCGGCCGCACCTGCGTTCCTTCTTCCGGGCACATTTCTGCGACAAATCGAGCCTAAAGGACGCTGGCCGGCCGCCTGCGAGGGGCTCTTCTGGGCCGGGTGTTTTTGGGAGTGACGAATGCGGCGGGTTGCGTGGTTGATGGCTGGATGGATGGCGACGGCGGCACCCGTAGCAATGGCTGCGCAGACCGTCCCGGCGCCGGCTCCCGGGACGCCGCCACCGGTAAGCCAGGACGATGGGGGCGACGTTCCCGTCGATGACATGGCCGATGCCGAGGAAGTGGTCGTCACCGGCCAACTCCGCGGCGCGGTGCAGGGCGATGTCAAGCCCGAGGTGGTGCTCAATCCCGCCGATATCCGCGCCTATGGCGTCGGATCGCTTGCCGAACTGCTGACCGAGCTGGAGCCGCAGACACGCAGCGGGCGCGGACGCGACGGCGGTGCGCCGGTGCTGCTGCTGAGCGGCCGGCGTATCTCGGGCTTCGCCGAAATCCGTGACATTCCGCCCGAGGCGATCGAGCGGATCGACATCCTGCCCGAAGAGGCTGCGCTCAAGCTCGGCTATCGCGCCGACCAGCGCGTGGTGAACATCGTGCTTCGCCGCCGTTTCCGGTCGATCACGGGCGAGATCGACGCGACCTTCGCAACCGCGGGCGGACGCAGCGGACAAGATCTGGAGTTCAGCCTGCTGCGCATCAACCGCGACGGGCGCATCAACATCGACGTCGAGTATGAGCGCGACACGCGGCTGCTGGAGAGCGAGCGTGACGTCATCACCTCGACTCCCAGTTCGCCGTTCGACCGGATCGGCAACGTCACCGGCCTCCTGCCCGGGGGCGAGATCGATCCGGCGCTGAGCGCGCTTGCGGGCCGGGTGGTGACCGTAACGGGCGCGCCTGATGCCGCCGCGAATGGCGCGGTGCCGCTCAACGGCTTCCTCGCGGCGGCGAACGATCCCAACACCACCGATCTCTCGCCCTACCGGACGCTTCAGCCCGCGACCGAGAGTCTGACGATCAACACCGTGATCAGCCGGAACATCGGCAAGATCGCGGCGACCGCCAATTTCCGGCTCGAGCAGAATCAGAGCGAATCTTGGCTGGGCTTGCCGAGCGCGAGCCTGACCCTACCCGGTGCGAACCCCTTCTCGCCCTTCACCGCCGACACCCGGCTGTTCCGCTATTATGACCAGTTCGCGCCGCTGGAGCGCAGCAGCAACAGCCGTACGCTGCATGGTGGCTTCTCCCTGAACGGCGACATCAGCCCGCGCTGGCGATGGTCGGTGACCGGCAACTGGGATCGAGTCGAGAGCCGCACACTGACCGATACCGGCGTCGATACGGCATTCCTTCAATCGCGGCTGGATGCGAACGATCCCGGCTTCAATCCGTTCGGGCCGATCCCCGCCGACGCGGTGTTCATTCGCCCGTCCGACCGCGCGAAATCGGTCTCCAGCGTCGGATCGATCGATGCGCTGGTCGCGGGCCCTATCGCCAAGCTGCCCGCGGGCGATATCTCGACCAGCATCCGCGCCACGGGCCGCACCAGCGATCTGGCGAGCGAATCGCTGCGCTCGGGCGTGTTCTCTTCAGCTGACATCGGTCGCGATACCGGAGCGGTTCAGGCCAATATCGACCTGCCGATCGCCAGCCGCAGCCGCGCGGTGCTCAAGGGGTTGGGCAACCTCTCGCTCAACGGCAATGTCGAGGTCGAGGAGCTGTCGGACTTCGGCACGCTCGTCACCTATGGCTATGGCGTCAACTGGTCGCCGATCGAGCAGCTTCGCCTGATCGCGTCGTTCACCGAGGAGGAAGGCGCACCCTCGGCGCAGCAACTCGGCAACCCGGTGGTCGCGACGCCCAATGTGCGTGTGTTCGATTTCGTGCGCGGCGAGACGGTGGACATCACCCGCATCGACGGCGGCAATGCGAACCTGATCGCCGACAACCGCAGCGTGATGAAGCTCGGCCTCAATCTGCGGCCGATCAAGAACACCGATCTCACGTTCAACGTCGACTACAACAAGAGCACGGTCCACAATCCGATCGCCGCCTTCCCGACTGCGACGGCGGAGCTCGAGGCGGCGTTCCCGGATCGCTTCATGCGTGACGGCAACGGCACGCTGATCCGGATCGATAATCGGCCGGTCAACTTCCTGCGCAGCGAGCGTGAGCAGATCCGCTGGGGATTGAACTTCTCCAAGGCGATCAGTTCACCGCTGGCGCGCAAGGCCGCCGAGGAATTTCAGGCGCAGCGCGTGGCGCGACAGGCGGCACGCGAGGCCGCACAAGCACGCGGCGAGACCC
>DATIGZ010000516.1:0-2928 GCA_035481255.1 Sphingomonas sp.
GGCGAGGGCGCTCGACCTCGCGCTGCGCGGGCCGCGTCCGGCGGTCGGCCTGGCCGGGGTCGAGGCGCATCTCGCGAACGACGAAGGCTATGACGCGCATGTCCGCCGCTCGGCGCTGGACTGGTGGCGGGAGGTCGCTCCGCTGCTGGCGCCGCTGGAAGCGCTCTATGCGGGCGGTGCGGCGCCGCTGACCGGGCTGCTGGCGCAATTGCGTGAGACCGCGACGGCGTTGTGTGGTGAGGGGCTGTGGGCGCGCGCGGACGGGCGTGCGGCAGCGGCGTTGCTCGACGACCTCGAGCGCGAGGCGGGGCATGGCCCGGCGCTGGTCGAGCCGGAAAGCCTTGCGGCGATGCTGCGCACGCTGATGGACGAGGTGGCGGTGCGTCCGCCACAGGGTGGGCATCCGCGGCTCGCCATTTACGGCCTGATCGAGGCGCGGTTGCAGACTGCGGACTTGCTGGTGCTGGGCGGGCTGAACGAGGGCGTCTGGCCGGGGCTGCCCGCGCCCGATCCTTGGCTCGCGCCGCGCATCCGCAGCGACTTGGGCTTGCCGGGGCTGGAGCGGCGCATCGGCCTTTCCGCGCACGATCTCGCCATGGGCCTTGGCGCGCCTGAGGTGCTGTTGACGCGGGCGAAGCGCGACGCGGGCGCGCCGACCATCGCATCGCGCTTCTGGCTGCGGCTTGAGGCGCTGTCGGGCGGGCTGGAGCGGGCGAACGAACTGGAGGCATGGGCGCGCGCGCTCGACGATCCGGGCGTGCATGAACCCGCGGCCCGGCCAGAGCCGCGCCCGCCGGCGGCGATCCGGCCGCGCACCATTCCGGTGACCGATGTCGACCGGCTCAAGGCGGATCCCTATGCCTTCTACGCCAAGCGCATGTTGCGGCTGCGTCAGCTCGATCCGGTCGATGCCGATCCCAGCGCGGCATGGCGCGGCACCGCGGTCCACGACGTGCTCGAGAAATGGGCGAAGCTTGACGCCTGCGATCCCGAGGCGCTGGAACCGCGCGTGCTCGCGATGCTCGCTCAGGCCCATCCGATGATGCGCGCGCTGTGGCAGCCGCGGCTGATCGAGGCGGTGCGCTGGATCGTCCGTGAGATCGAGGCGCGCCCGCAACGCCGCGTGCTGGCGGTGGAACAGGAAGGCGCGATCGACTTCGCCGGGGTGACGCTGAAGGGCAAGTTCGACCGGATCGATGCGATGGGCGACGGCACGCTGGGCGTGGTCGACTACAAGACCGGGCAGCCGCCCAGCACCAAGGCCGTGCGGGCGGGGTACAGCCTTCAGCTCGGACTGTTGGGGCTGATCGCCGAACGGGGCGGGTTTTCCGGCATTTCGGGCCGGGCGAGCTGCTTCGAATACTGGTCGCTGGCGCGCAAGGGCGGCGAGTTCGGCTATGTCCAGTCGCCCGTCGATGCGGGCGGCAAGTACGGCAAGATGCTGCCCGACGAGTTCGTGCCTACGGCTGCCGAGAATTTCACCGAGACCGCGCGCGCCTATCTGACCGGCGATGCGCCGTTCACCGCCAAACTGCACCCCGAATATGCGCCCTATGCCGATTACGACCAGTTGATGCGCCGCGACGAATGGTATGGCCGTGAGCGGCGCTAGCACCGGCGCGCTGCCCCCGCTGGCGGGCAATCAGGCGGCGGCGTCCAGCCCGGGCGCGAGCGTATGGCTGTCCGCTTCCGCCGGGACGGGCAAGACGCAGGTTCTGGCCGCGCGCGTGTTCCGGTTGCTGCTGCGCGGGGTCGATCCGGGCGCAATCCTGTGCCTCACCTTTACCAAGGCCGGTGCCGCTGAAATGGCCGCGCGCGTCAGCGGACGGCTGGCGCACTGGGTGCGGGCGAAGCGGGAGGATGTCGCCAACGACCTTGAGTCGCTAGGAGAGGATTTCGGCCCGGAGCGCGTCGCTTTCGCCCGCACGCTGTTCGCCCGGGTGCTCGATGCGCCGGGCGGCGGGCTGCGGATCCAGACGATCCACAGCTTCTGCCAGACCTTGCTCTCTGCCTTCCCGGTAGAGGCGGGCCTGACACCCGGCTTTCGACCGCTGGAGGCGCGTGAGGAAACGGCGCTTGCCCGCGATACGCTCGCGGCGATGCTGGCCGATGCCGGTCGCGAAGGTCGCGACACGCTGATCGACGCGGTCGGCGCGCTGAGCCTGAGGCTGGGCGAGGGCAAGGCCGAAGCATTCCTTCACGCTTGCGCCAAGGCGCCGGATGCGATGGCGGCGCTGCCCTCGGGCGTGCAGCCGTTCCTGCGCCGGGCGATGGGGTTGCCGCAGGGCGATGTGCTGGACGAAGCCGCGCGCTGGTGCGCGGACGACGCGTTCGACGTCGGCGGGCTGCGCCGGATCGCCGATGCCAATCACGCCTGGGGTACCGCGACGGGGCAGGAGAACGCTGTGATCGCCGGAGCATGGCTGGCGGCGGACCCGGCGGTTCGCGTGTCGATGCTGGGCGAACTTCGAAAGTTGTTCCTCACCGCGAAGGACGAGCCCAAGAAGGTGTCTCCGAAGCTCGCCGCGCTCGATCCGGATTACGAGACGCTCGCAGCCGAACTGGGCGAGGCCTGCCTCGCCGTCGCCGGGATGATCGCGCGCGCGAGCTATGCCGATCTGCTCGCACAGGGGCTGGCCGCGGGGCGTGAATATGCCGCGGCGTACCAGACCGCAAAACGCCGTGCCGGCGCGGTCGATTTCGACGATCTGATCGGGCGGACGGTGGCGCTGCTCGACCAGCCGGGCATGGGCGACTGGATCCGCTTCAAGTTGGATCAGGGGACCAGCCATGTGCTGATCGACGAGGCGCAGGACACCAATATCGCGCAATGGCGCATCGTCCGCGCGCTGGCCGACGAATTCTTCGCGGGTGAGGGCGCGCATGGTGAAGAGGTGCGTACGCTCTTCACCGTGGGTGACTATAAAC
>DATIGZ010000517.1:0-4855 GCA_035481255.1 Sphingomonas sp.
AACGTGCCGAACATCTTGTCCCACACGATGAACACGCCCGCATAATTCTTGTCGAGATAGCGCGCGTTGGTGGCGTGATGGACGCGGTGGTGCGAGGGCGTGTTCATCACCGCTTCGAACCAGCGGGGCATCCGTCCGATCACCTCGGTATGAATCCAGAACTGGTAGACGAGGTTTAGGCCGGCGCAGAAGAACACCATCGCCGGCGGAAATCCGATCAGGAACAGCGGCAGGCGGAAGAGGAAGCCGAGGCTGAAGAAGCCGGTCCAGGTCTGCCGCAGCGCGGTCGACAGATTATAGTGCTGGCTCGAATGGTGGATGACATGGCTGGCCCAGAACCACCGCACACGGTGTGCCGAGCGGTGGAAGGCATAATAGGCCAGATCGTCGAGCACGAAGGCGAGGACGAACCAGTACCAGGCGTAGGAAATGTCGAAGAGGCGGAACTGGTGGACCCAGACCGCAAGCCCGAACACCATGCCCCCCGCCAGCACGCCCGCGATGGTGCTGCCGAAGCCGAGCATCAGCGAGGTGAGCGTGTCGCGCGGGCAATAGCGGCTGCGATCCTTGAGGCGCGAGACCAGCATCTCCGCCAGCACGAGCGCCACGAAGGCAGGAACGGCCAGATCGACGGGATCGGGCAGGCTGGGCATCGCTCTCCTTACACGCTTGTAAATAAGCGCGTTGGAACGGGAAGCGCAATGGGGCGATCAGTCGCCCAAGATTCTGGCTAAGGCGCGCGCGGCTCCGGCATCCGCGACGGTGATCCGGAACATCTCGTGCGGGGAGAGGCGGAGCGTGACCACGGTGCCGTCAGGGCCTTCGTTCAGCATCGCGACCCGCGCGCCCGCGATCCGGCGTGCCCGATGCCGCGCGCCCATCGGCTCGATCAGTACGAGATCACCCGGCCCGCCGGTTGCGGCGGCGAGTTCACCGCTCGCCGAAACCACGCCGGCCTTGCCCTCGAACCCGCTGCTCAGCGCCTCGGCGATACGGATGGCGTCATCGCCGCTCTCGAGTTTCTGTGTACCGCCGAGCTTGAGCAGCTTTGCCACCCCCGCGAGCGTCAGCACCGCGGCAAGCGACCCGGCGGCTAGCCACCAGTTCATCGCGCGGGACTCAGGCTTTGCCCGAGAGCTGGTCGAGCACCGGACGAAGGCCGTTAAGGTCGTACCCGGCGCCTGCCGCTGCCTCGATCAGCCCGGCGGGATGCTCGCCGCGGCTTGCCTCGGCCAGTGCCCAGAGGTTCGCCGAGCGCGTGCCCGAGCGGCAATAGGCCAGGATCGGACCCTGCGCCCCGGCGAGGACGTTGCGCATCGCCTCGACCTGCGGGGCGGAGAAGCCGGCATGGCTGATCGGGATGGCGTGATAGGCGAGGCCCAGCGTCTCGGCGACGGCGCGAATCGAATCGCCGCCCGGCTGGCCGGCCTCTTCCTCGTCCGGGCGATTGTTGACGATGGTGGTGAAGCCGGCGCGCGCGACCTCGGTTACATCGGCGGGATCGATCTGCGGCGCGACCGAGATTTGGTCGTTGATACGGCGGATGCTGGCCATGACTATCTCCTCAGGCCTGATCGCGTATCACCTGGAGGAAGGTGTCGCCATAGGCGTCGAGTTTGCGCTCGCCGATGCCCGAGAAGGTGGCGAGGGTGGCGCGGTCGCGGGGGCGGCGGGCGGCCATTTCGCGCAGCACCGAATCGTGGAAGATCACATAGGGCGGGACGCTGGCGGCTTCGGCCAGCTCGCGGCGCCGCGCGCGCAGGGCGTCGAACAGCGCGGCGTCCTGCGGCGCGAGCGAGGACGCGGCCTCGCCCCGCCGCTTGCGGCCGCGTTCGGGTTCGGGGGCGAGCACGACTTCGACCTTCGCCTCGCCGCGCAGGATGGCGCGCGCGTCGCCCGCCAGCGCGAGTCCGCCATGCTCGTTCGCGACCAGCACGCCGCGCGCCTGCAACGCGCGCGCGACGGGCTTCACCAGCGCCATGTCGTCCGGCCCGGCGATGCCGAAGACCGAGAGGCGGTCATGCCCCCATTTCTCGATTCGCTCGTCGACCGCGCCGCTCAGCACCTTCTCCAGATGCCCGACGCCGAAGCGCTGGCCGGTGCGATAGACGGCGGAGAGGAGCTTGCGTGCGGTCTCGGTCGCGTCGCGCACACCGGGCGCGTCGAGGCAGTTGTCGCAATTGCCGCAGCGTTCATCCGGGCTCTCGCCGAAATAGCGCAGCAGGACCGCGCGGCGGCACCCTGCGGTCTCGACCAGCCCCGCCAGCGCATCGAGCCGCGTGCGCTCCGCCCCCTGCCGGTTGGCGGGCAGCTCCTTCAGCCATTCGCGTGCCCGCGTGAAATCGCCCGGCGCCCAGAAGAGATGCGCCACCGCGGGATCGCCGTCGCGACCGGCGCGCCCGCTTTCCTGATAGTAGCCCTCGATCGACTTGGGCAGGCCGGCATGCGCGACGAAACGGACGTCGGGCTTGTCGATGCCCATGCCGAAGGCGATCGTCGCGACCATCACCATGTCTTCCGATCGCACGAACTCGGCCTGCGCGCGCCGCCGCGCATCGGGCGGCATCCCAGCGTGGTAGAAGCGCGTTGGGCGACCGGTGTTGGCGAGCGCGGCCGCCAGCTTCTCGGTCCGGTCGCGCGAGGTGGCGTAGACGATCCCCGCCCCGGGCGTGCGCTTGACCAGCGAGGCGATCGCCGAGCCTTTCGAGGCGGTGCTGGTGATCGCGTAGCGGATATTGGGCCGGTCGAACCCGGCGATGATCAGGCCGTCGCCGGGAATCCCAAGCTGATCGAGGATATCGGCGCGGGTATGCGCGTCGGCGGTGGCGGTGAGTGCGAGGCGGGGGAGGTGGGGGAAGGAATCGAGTAGCGGACGGAGTAGACGATAGTCGGGTCTGAAGTCATGGCCCCACTCGCTGACGCAATGCGCCTCGTCGATCGCGAACATCGACAGCTTCGCGCTGCGCAGCAGGTTGCGGAACCCTTCGCCCGAGGCGCGCTCGGGGGCGACATAGAGAAGGTCGAGATCGCCGGCGCGGAAGCGCGCGATCGTTTCGTCGCGATTGTCGTCGGCACTGGTCAGCGTCGCGGCGCGGATGCCCACCGCTTCGGCGGCGCGCAGCTGATCGTGCATCAGCGCGATGAGCGGCGAGACGACGAGGCAGGTGCCGTCGAGCATCTTCGCGGGCAGCTGATAGGTCAGCGACTTGCCCGCGCCGGTCGGCATCACCGCCAGCGTGCGCTGCCCGGCGAGCACGCGCGCGACGACGTCCTGCTGGACGCCGCGGAAATCAGGGAAGCCGAAGGTGGATCGAAGGACGTCGCGGGGATTCATCGCTGGCCGTATAACCGGTGCTTCCCGGAAATGCGCGCAATCGTGTAGCGTCCCGCGTACAAGACCCGAGGAGATTTCCGTGGACACCGACGTCACCGACAATCGCGACCGCAGCCGCTACGAGCTGGCGGTCGAGGGGCACACCGCCTTCGCCGCCTACAAGATCGATGGTGACGTCATCACCTTCACCCACACCGTGGTGCCGCCCGCGCTCGAGGGTCGCGGCATCGCCAGCAAGCTGATCCTGTTCGCGCTGACCGATGTCCGCGACCGCGGCATGACGCTGATCGCGCGATGCCCGTTCGTCGCGGCCTATATCCGCAAGCATCCCGAATGGGCGGACCTGCTGGCCCAGCCGCTCGATTAAGACCGCTCGATCAGGCCGCCCGGCTAGACCGCGACCGGCGCTCCGTCGACCAGCGCGTGCGTGCAGAGCTGCGCCGCCGCGTTGTCTTCGGCATCGAGCGCCGCGACCGCGACCCAGCCCCCGGCGCGCAGCTTTGCCGCCAATACCGGGTCGGTACCCACGGGCAGGAACAGCCGGCGACGCGCACCGTTGGTGAGACCCGCGTCGAGGATCGGATCGACGAACAGCGACACGCCGACGGCCGGTTCGTCGCCCTGTGCGCCGATCACCGAATAACTGCCGCCACGCCCGATCTCGCCGCGCACGCCGCGCGCGAACAGCGAGAAACCGATCCAGCTTTGATATTCGAAGCCATGGCGCTCGGTCGGGTCGAGCGTCAGCGCGACCTTTCCGGTCACCGCTTGCGCCACCGCCGCAAGGCCATCGAGCCGCGAGGTCAGCGCGCCGCCCTTGTCATGCGCGCGCAGCCGCGCGACCGCGGCATCGAACGGCCCGGCGGCCTCGATCAGCGGCAGGAAATCGGGATCGATCGCCGCGACGCCCGCCGCGTCCTTTGCGTCGAGCCGGTCGCGCAGGGCCGCGAGCTGCTCAGGCGCCATGTCCGGCGCGAGCTGTTCGACCAGATCGGGCAGCGTGAAATCGAGCGCGAGGCCGGTGACGCCGGCTGCCTCCAGCGCTTCGACCGCGACGGTCACGATCTCGCGCGCGGCCGCCACGCTGTCGCGGCCGATCAGCTCGCAGCCGATCTGGCGCATCGCGCGCTCGGGGCGCAGCTCGCTCGCGCGCAGCTTGAGCACGGTACCGGCATAAGAGAGGCGGACAGGGCGCGGATGGTGCGCCATGCGCGTCGCGGCGATGCGGCCGATCTGCGCGGTGATGTCGGGGCGGATCGCCAGCGTGCGGCGCGAGGCGGGATCAGTGAAGCGCACCGCATCCTTGGCGGATGCGGCCTTGAGGCGCGCGCCGAGCGATTCCTCGAACTCGGCGAGCGGCGGATCGACGCGCTCATAGCCATAGAGCCGCGCGACATCGAGCACGCGCCGCTCAAGCGTCGCCGCCGCATCGGCATGCGGGGGCAGGCGATCGTGAAAGCCTTCGGGAAGAAGTCCGTTCATTTAGCCCTCTCCCCTCTGGGGAGAGGGTTGGGAGAGGGG
>DATIGZ010000518.1:0-8176 GCA_035481255.1 Sphingomonas sp.
ACTCAGCAGCACGGACGGCCGCGCTGGTGGATCCGCGGCGTCGGCGCCGGGCAGCAGCAGATCGACCTCGCCAACCCGGTCGGCTTCTACCTGGACGAGGTTTACATCAGCAACGCCAGCGCCACCGGCCTGCCGCTGTTCGACCTTGAGCGGGTCGAGGTGCTGCGCGGCCCGCAGGGCACGCTGTGGGGCAAGAACACCACCGGCGGCGCGATCGCCGTCGTCACGAAGAAGCCGAGCTTCTCGCCGACCGGCACCGAGAATTACGTGAAGCTCGACTATGGCAGCTATGATGACAAGATCGTCCAGGCGGGCGTGGGTTTCGTCATCGCCCCCGACGTGCTCGCCGCGCGCATTTCCGGCCATATCGAGAATCGCGACGGCCGCTTCACCAATGTCTTCAGCGGTGAAAAGGACAATGCGATCCAGGACAGCGTCATTCGCGGCCAGCTGCTGGCGCGCGCGGGCGGCAATTTCGAGGCGCTGCTCGGCGTCCATTACCGCAAGTACAAGACCGATGGCGGCTATTGGACGATCGGCAGCTACCGGGCCGATGGCCTCTATCGCAACGGCTATGCCCCGCCCGCCGATCGCGACGCGGTCAGCACCAATGCCGACGAGTTCAGCGACACCGAACAAGTTGGTGGCTCGCTCAAGCTCGACTGGGATTTCGGCGCGGCGACGCTGACCTCGATCACCGGCTATGAACGGTACGAGGTCACTTCGGGCGGCGACAGCGACTATACCCCGCTCGAAATCGCGCGGAACCACACCGAGGCGCGCAGCACGCAATGGAGCCAGGAACTTCGCCTCGCCTCCAACGGCTCCAGCCGCTTCAAATGGATCGCCGGCCTCTATTATTTCAAGGAAGACATCAAATCCGACGCCGCATCGGCGACCTTGCCCGACGGCAGCGTCCCCGCGCTTCCCGGCGATACCGCGCCCAACGCCTATAGCCGCACCCGCTACGATCACAGCGCGGAGAGCGGCGCCGCCTTCCTCAACCTCGGCTACGATATTACCGACAGCTTCAACCTGACGGTCGGCGGGCGCTTCACGCGCGAGACCAAGACGCTCGACTTCCGCCGCGTGTCATCGCCCAATGCCGCCGCCACCGCATGGAGCGGCTATCCGCGCTGGTGGGAGACCTATACCGGCAGTTTCGGCGGGATCGGCACCTTCTCGGGCGTGCTCGAGCGGACGTGGGACAATTTCACCTGGGACGTGACGCCGTCCTGGACGGTCGCGCCGGGTCATCTCCTCTATTTCAAGTTCGCGCATGGCGTGAAGTCGGGCGGGTTCAACACCGCCGCGCAGCTCCCAGTCGCGCTTCAGGTCGTCGAACCCGAGAAGCTCGACGCGTTCGAGATCGGCTACAAGTCGAGCTGGTTCGACGGCGCGCTCACCTTCAACGCCACCGCCTTCCACTATCAATACGATGATGTGCAGATCAACGTGGTGGGTCCGAACCCCGGCGCGGTCGGCGGCACCACCACTTCCTATCTCCAGAATGCCGAGGAAGCGCATGTCAACGGCGCCGAGTTCGAACTGACCGCGCGCCCGGTGAAGGGCCTCCAGTTCAACGCCGCGCTGGGTCTGCTCGAAACCAAATACGACAAGCTTCAGGTGGTGAACGGCGGCGCCAGTCTGGCCGGCGCGGAATTCGTCCGCGCGCCGCATGTCACGCTCAACCTCGGCGCGTCGTATGAGTTCGATCTGGCGGGGGCGGGCAGCATCCAGCTCGGCGCCGACGCGCGCTACCAGTCGCATCAATATTACTACATCACCCCGCAGGACCGCACCAACCGCTTCCTGCTCAACCAGCCCGGTTACACGCTGGCGGGCGCGCGCGTCGCCTACACCACTCCCGACGACCGCTTCACCTTCACCGTCTACGTCAACAATCTGTTCGACGAGGCGTACCGCAACCACGCGCTGCCGCAGTTCAACGCGGCGAACGGCGTCAGCGGCGACACCATCCAGTGGGGCGATCCGCGCACCTGGGGCGCCTCGCTCGTGGCGCGCTTCTGATGGCGCATCCCCTCAACATCCGCCCGCACAACCGGAGGCTCGCATGACCGCCTTTCCCAAGGAAATCTGGTACACTCGCTGCCCGGTGCCGACCCCGCTCGGCATCGCGATCAATCAGGGCGTGATCGATCGCGACTTCGCCGAGCTCGGCATCGCCGTCCGCTCGATTCAGGACACGACCGACCCGGACGTGCGCGCCAGTCACTACGACCATCATCTCGCGCACAGCTTCCGTCAGGGCGGCAGCGTGCCCGCGATCTGGGCGAGAGCCGCCGGGGCCGACACCCGCGTCATCGGGCTAAGCTGGATCGACGAGAGCCAGCTGATCCTGACCCTGCCCGGATCGGGCATCCGCACCGTCGAGGATCTGAAGGGCCGCCGCATCGCCCTCCCGCGCCGCGCTGAGGCAAGGATCGACATCTTCCGTGCCACCGCGCTGCGCGCGCTGCTCGCCGGCCTTTCGTTGGGCGGCGTGGGCGAGGATGAGGTCGAGTGGGTCGATATCGACGCGACCGATCCCGCGCCCGAGGGGCTCGATCTGGTCGGCCAGCGCAATTGGGGCGGGCGTCCGCTCTACACCGCCGAATTCCACGCGCTGGTGCGTGGCGATGTCGACGCGATCCATGTGAAGGGGTCGTTGGGCCACGAATTCGCGCTGCTCGCTGGCGCCCACGTCGTGATCGACACCGGCTTCCACCCCGATCCGAAGATCCGCATCAACAACGGCGCGCCGCGACCGCTCACCGTCGATGCCGCGACGCTGGAACGCTATCCCGCGGTTGCGCGCCGCTTGCTGACCCATGTCGCGGCGGCGGGGGAGTGGGCGGAGGCGCATCCCGAGGAAACCTTCGCCTATATCGCGCGCGAAACCGGTTCGCCCGAACAGTTCGTCCGCGCGGCTTATGGCGGGGACACGCTGCACCGCCGGCTCAAGACCGATCTCGACGATGCCTCGGTGGCGGCGTTGCAGGACTTCAGCGACTTCCTGTTCGACCGCGGCTTCCTGCCCGCGCGCGTCGATGTCGCGGCATGGATCGACCGGCGCCCGTTCGAGGCGCTCGACTATACGCAGGCGCTGGACGCCGCATGAGCCGCAAGACGATCCTCATCGCCATCGTCGCGATCGGCGTACTCGCGGCTTTGGTGGTCCACCAGTTCCGGGGCGGCGGCACGGCGCAACCGGGGCCGGGCCAGAACCCCGCGACGCTGACCATCGCCGCCATCGCCTATCCGCACGAAGGGCAGCAACGCTATCAGGGCCAGAACGCGATCGTCCAGCAGCAGGGCTGGCTCGAAAGCGAGCTGGCGAAGCGCGGGGTCAAGCTCAACTGGTTCCCCGTTGCCACCGCGGTCGGCGGCCCGGTGGTCAATGAAGGCTTCGCCGCCAGGCGAATCGATTTCGCGAGCTATGGCGATTTTCCCGCGATCATCGCCATTGCGGGCGGGGTCGATCTGCGGCTGGTGGTGCCGGTCGGACGCGGCCAGAACGCCTATCTGGTCGTGCGCAACGGCGTCGCCGCCAACAGCATCAAGGACCTGAAGGGCAAGCGCATCGCGCTCCATCGCGGCCGTCCATGGGAACTGCCCTTCGCCAAGCTCGCCGAGGCCAACGGGCTCAAGCTCAGCGACTTCCGCATCCTCAACATCAACCCGCCGGCCAGCCACGCCGCGCTCGCCTCGGGCGATGTCGACGCGGTGTTCCTGCTCTCCGACGCGCATCTGCTGGTCGAGAAGAAGGTCGGGCGGATCGTCTGGTCGACCAAGCAGGCGCCGCAATCGTGGAAGATGCGCGCCGAGCTGTTCGGACGCGGCGACTTCGTCGACAGCCATCCCGAACTGACTCAGCTCGTCGCCGATGCCTATGTCCGCGCTCAGGCCTGGTCGGCGGACCCGGCGAACCGCGAAAAGGTGATCGAAATAACGTCCCGCGCGGAGTCTCCGCGCAGCGTGATCGAGGCTGAGCTGGACGAGCCGCGCGTCGCGTGGGGCGACCGCTATTCGCCGCTCTACGATGACTTCATGGTCGCGCATTATCGCGACGCCGCGGCTTACACCTTCGACCAGGGTCTGGTCCGCAAACGCGTCGATGTCGACAAGCTGCTCGACCGGCGCTTCGCCACCGCGGCGCTGGACCGGCTCAAGCTCAGGGATCAGTGGAAGCCCGATACTGCGGAGGCGGCGGCGCGATGAGCGACGCAATGACCGAAGCAGTAAGTGATCGGCGCTTCATGGCCAATTTTCTGCTGCTCGCGCTGGTCAGCGGCCTCACGGTCGGCCTCGGCAAGGTCGTGACGACGATCTACGCGATCGACCTCGGCGCCACGGCCTTTCAAGTCGGGGTGATCGGATCGATGGAGTCGATCGGCATGGTGCTCGTCACCGTGCCTGCCGGGTTCATCATCGCCCGTTACGGTGCGCGCGGCATCTATTTCGCCTCCAGCCTCGGGCCGTTGCTGATCAACTTCGCCATGCCGTTCGCGGCGGGCTGGGCGGCGCTCGCGGGCGGGCGCTGGCTGATCGGTCTCTGCATCCCGTTCCGCATGGTCGCGATGAACAGCGCGTTCCTTGAGCGGTTGCGCGGGCGGGGCGAGACGCGCGGCGGCTGGTATCGCGGTGCACTGACGGCGGGGATGGCGATCCTCGGTCCGGCATCGGCGGGGATTCTGATCCTGAAAGCCGGGGTGACCGCGGCCTTCTTCATCGTCGCCGCGCTGTTCGGGGTGATGGCGGTGTTCAGCCTGTCCTTCCTGCCCGCGCGCCAGCCCGCGGCCGAGGAAAGCGTCAGCTTCATTGCCGAGATCGGCGCGCTGCTCGGCAACCGCGCGGTGGCGGAAAGCAGCTTCGTCGAATTCCTGAGCTCGGCGACCGGTTCGCTCTTCTCGACCTTCATCCTGCTGCTCGCCGCGGCGCTCCCGCCGCTGACCAAGGAGGACGGCATCACCGTGCTGCTGGTTCAGGGCGTCAGCACGGTGGCGCTGCTGTTCTTGAGCGGCACGCTGGTCGCACGTCTCGCGCGCGGCACCGCCTATGCGCTGGCCCTCGCGCTCGCGGCGGCGGCACTGGCTTTGCTCGGCTTCGCGCATGGCTTCCCCGCGCTGGCGGCGGGCGCGGTGTTGCTCAGCGCCGCCTCGGCGGTGGTCCACCTCATCAACGTGCGCATGCTGGCGAGCATCCCCGGCGCCAAGAGCAAGGCGGCGGGGCTCTACAATCTCGCATCGATGACCGGTTCGTCGGCCGGGGCGCTCGGCGGCGGGCTGCTGACCAAGCTTGTCCCGCTTCAGTCGGTGTTCCTGCTGTGGCTGCCTTTGCTGTTCGGCGCCGCCGCCATCGCCTTCGCCCGTCACCGCTTCGCGCGGCCGCTCACCCCGCAGGAGGTTCTGCCATGAACCACGTCTCACGCATGGCCGCTGGCCTCGCGCCGTTGCTCGGCCTGCTTCTCCTTTGGCAGTTCGCCTCGGCCAGCGGCGCGTTCCCGCCGCAGGTGCTGGTCCCGCCGAGCGAGGTGGCGGCGACGCTCGCCCAGCTCTGGCGCAACGGCGAACTTTGGGACCATCTCGGCACCAGCCTGTTCCGCCTCGTCTGCGGCTTCCTCGCGGGCGCGGCGATCGGGCTGGCCTTCGGCACGTCGATGGCGCTGTCGAAGCTGTTCGAGGCACTGTTCGCACCCTTGTTCCAGGCGGTACGGCAGGTGCCGGTGCTCGCCTTTATTCCGATGCTCGTCTTGCTGCTGGGCATCGAGGAGCGGTTCAAGATCGTCGTGGTCGCGGTCGCGGTATTCTTCCCGGTCGCGCTCGCCACCTTCGACGGCGTGAAGGCCATTCCGCGTTCGTATTTCGAGGTCGCGCGACTCTATCGCACGCCGCCTTTGCCCTTCGTGACGCGTGTCCTGCTGCCCGCCGCGATCCCGCCGGTGCTCACCGGACTTCGGCTCGGCCTCACCCGCGGCTGGCTGGTGCTGGTCGCGTGCGAGCTGCTCGCCGCCGACAGCGGCATCGGCCAGATGATGGAGATGGGGCGCCAGATGTTCCGCATCGACGTCGTCCTCGCCGGCGTTTTCCTCAGCGGGCTTGTCGGTCTGCTACTCGATCGCTCGGTCAAACTCCTCGAGCGCCACTTCGTCCGGTGGAAGGAGGCCTGATATGGCACGCCTGAACACGCCCGCCGCGCGCATCCTGCTCGGCCTGATCGTGCCGGTGCTGATCCTGTTGTGGTGGCAGGCGCAATCCGAGCAGGGCGGAGCGCGGGCGCTCGCCTTCGTGCCGTTGCGGGAGGTCGGCGCGACGCTCGCCTCGCAACTCGCCAGCGGCTTCCTGCTCAATGACGCGCTTGCCACGCTATCGCGCGCGGTGACCGGATTGCTGCTCGGCGGGCTGGCGGGTACCGCGCTCGGCGTGGCGATGGCGATGTCGCGGCCGCTCGATCGCGTGGTTGGACCGCTCTACCACGCGGTGCGCCAGGTGCCGCTGCTCGGCTGGCTGCCGCTGATCGGCCTGTGGGTCGGCAATGGCGACGAGGCCAAGCTGCTGATCGTCAGTCTCGCCGCCTTCTACCCCACCGTGCTCAACAGCTATGAGGGCGTCCGCGCGGTCGAGCGGCGGTATGTCGAGGTCGCCGACATGTTCGGCTTCACCGCCGCGCAGCGCTTCGCGCATGTCCTGCTGCCCGCCGCGCTGCCGCTGATCCTTACCGGGGTAACGCAGGCGCTCGCCTTCGCGTGGATTGCGACGATCGGGACCGAGATCCTGTTCGGGGCGCATGCCGGACTCGGCGCGACCATGGGCGTCGCGCAGGCGCAGCAGCGGATGGATATCATCCTCGTCGCGATCCTCGCCGCAGCCTCGCTCGGCTTCACCCTCAATCACCTCTTTGCCCGCCTGCGCCGCCATTTCCTGCGCTGGCAGCCAGCGATCAATTGAAGGAGCTCGCCATGACCCTGCACACCCGCATCGACACACCACCAATCCCGGCCGAAGCGCCGGCGACCGGTGCGCTTGCCATCTCCGGCCTGTCCAAGGATTTCCGGATCGACGGTGCCGCGCTGTCGGTGCTCGACCGTATCGATCTCGATATCCGCGCGGGCGAGTTCATCAGCATCGTCGGCGCATCGGGCTGCGGCAAGTCGACCCTGCTCCGGCTGATCGCCGGGCTCGACACCGACTATGCCGGCGAGATTCGGCTCGACGGCAAGCGCATCGCCGGCACCAGCCTCGATCGCGGGTTGATCTTCCAGGACCACCGCCTGTTCCCGTGGCTGACGCTGGAGGAGAATGTCGGGCTGGCGCTGCTCAACACCGATATTCCCAAGGAGCAGCGCCCGCGCATCGTCGCCGAGCATATCGCGCTGGTGAACCTGACCGGGTTCGAGAAGGCTTATCCCCACCAGCTGTCGGGCGGGATGGCGCAGCGCGCCGCGATCGCTCGCGCGCTGGTGACTGAACCCAAGCTGCTGCTGCTCGACGAGCCATTGGGCGCGCTCGACGCGCTGACCCGCGTGCATGTCCAGCGCGAGCTGCAGCGCATCTGGCTGACCCAGCGCTCGACGATGGTGATGGTCACGCACGACGTCGAAGAGGCGGTGTTCCTCGGCGATCGCGTCGTGGTGATGGACGCCAAGCCGGGCCGCATCCGCCGCATCGTCGATATCGACCTGCAGCACCCGCGTGACCGCAGCTCGCCGGTGCTGCACCGCCTGCGCGACGAGATCCTCGCGGAGTTGACCGGGCCCCAGATCGAAACATCGCTCCCTGAGAATCTCATCCACCTGCCGGTGCGCGAGGTGCGGGCATGAGCCGCCGTCCCGATCATCCCGTCGCGCCGTTGTTCGTCGATCGCTGGTCGCCGCGCAGCTTCTCGGGCGAACCGATCCCTGATGCCGCCTTGCGCACCGCGTTCGAAGCGGCGCGTTGGGCACCCTCGGCCTCGAATGGTCAGCCGTGGCGCTTCATCGTCTCGCGTAACGGCGACGCTTCATGGCCAGTCTTCCTTGGCTTGCTCGCCGCGCGCAACCGCGAATGGGCGCAGCGTGCATCGGCGCTGGTCGCGATCGTCTCATACACGCTGATCGAGCGGCGCGGCGAGACCGTCCGTAACTCCAGCCACAGCTTTGATACCGGCGCGGCGTGGGCGAACTTCGCGCATCAGGCAC
>DATIGZ010000519.1:0-7928 GCA_035481255.1 Sphingomonas sp.
GCATATGAAGCCGCCCTTCCGGTCGCGGCTGGCGGTGATCGCCAAATGGCTGGGAGAGATGGCCGACGACTATGGCGCGAGCGCCCGTCACGGCACCCCGGCGCTGCGTTTCCGTTCGGCCTGGGCGGTGCTGGCGGCGGCAGGCATCTATGGCGCCATCGCACGCGAGGTGACGGCGCGCGGCGAACATGCCTGGGATCACCGCGCGCGGACGGGCAATATGCAGAAGATCGGCTGGCTGGCGCAGGCGCTGCCGCAGGCGGCGCTGCGCGCGCGACTCTATCCGCGCGTGCCGCGCCCGGCGGAGCTTTGGGCCCGGCCGCGCTAGGAGCGCGCGACGGGCAGCCGCAATCCGATCCAGCCACCGATCAGCGGCGCGAGCACCGCGGCGATCTGCATCCATAGCGGATGAGGAATGACGACCAGCGTCATCACCCCAAGCACGATGCCGATCGCGACGACGATCCAGCCCGCGACCGGCCAGCGCGCGACCAGATTGGCCACCCACGCCCCGGCGACCGCGCCGGCGAACCAGGCGACGACCACGGCGATCTTCGCGGTGAGCGGAATCTGGTCGAGCAGCGTGGCAAGCTGCGCCGGGTCGGACGGATTGATGCCGGGCGGCGGCGGCCAGATGCTGTGGCCAATCGCCTCAACGATCCAGACCGTCGCGATCAGCGTGGCAAGGCCCGCCACAACGCCCAGAAATTTTCGCATTGCTCCCTCCCCTGTCGGGAGCGGAGCCTATCATGGAACAGGAGGCGGCCCTAGCCGCGCGGCGCCCGCGCCTCGGTACGCGCCATGCGCTCGCCACGCTGCTGACAGGCGGCGACGATGACCGGAAAGGAAAGATCGGCGTGACGCGGCAGCACCCGGGTCATCGCCGCCTGGCATTGCGCCGCGCTCTGGTAACGGGCCGGCTCGACGCGCGCTTCGCGGCATTGCGCCTGATCGTCGCCGCAGCCAAGGATCGCCATCACATAGAAAACGGGTTCCATCTCTCGCTCCTCGCGCATTCAACGAACCGCGCAGGGCAGCGTTCCGTTGCATCGCGAGCCGCGCGGCCCCAGATAGCGGGTCATGCCGCCACAGACCGCCCCCGCCGGCGGCGAACGCCCGTTGTTCGCCACCCTCCGGCGCTTCCTCCCCTATCTCTGGCCCGACGGCATGCCGGGGCTGAAGGCGCGCATCATCGGCGCGCTGCTGCTGGTGCTGCTGTCGAAGGTCGTGCAGGTCTATGGCGCCGCCTATGCGCTCAAGGCCGCGGTCGACTCGATGGCGATCAGCGATCGCAGCGCGGTCACCTTCGTCATCCTGATGGTGATCGGCTATGCCGCCGCCCGGCTGTTCACCACCGTGTTCGACAATCTGCGCAACACCGTGTTCGAGAAGGTCGGGCAGGACGCGACGCGGCGCCTCGCCATCGTCACCTTCCGCCACCTCCACCAGTTGTCGCTGCGCTTCCATCTCGAACGCCGCACGGGCGCGGTCACCAAGGTGGTCGAGCGCGGCACCAAGAGCATCGACACGATGCTCTATTTCCTGCTGTTCAACATCGCCCCGACGATCCTGGAGCTGGCGCTGGTGCTGCAGATCTTCGGATCGCGCTTCGGCTGGTGGCTGGTCGCGTCGACCATCGCGATGGTGGTGATCTACATCGCCTTCACCCGCTGGGTAACCGACTGGCGCTCAAAGCTGCGCGAGCAGATGAACGACCTCGACACCGGTGCGGTCGCGCACGCGGTGGATTCGCTGCTCAATTTCGAGACGGTGAAGTATTTCAACGCCGAGAAGCGCGAGGCGGACCGCTATTCGAAGGCGGTCGACGCCTATGCGAGGGCGGCGGTGAAGAGCGAGAACTCGCTCGCCTGGCTCAATATGGGCCAGTCGCTGATCACCAATGTGATGCTGGGCGCCGGCATGGCGGTAGTCGCATGGGGCTGGTCGAGCGGGCGCTTCAGCCCGGGCGACGTCGTGTTCGTCTCGACACTCTTAAGCCAGCTGTTCCGCCCGCTCGACATGCTCGGCTGGGTCTATCGCACGATCCGCCAGGGCGTGATCGACATGGGCGCGATGTTCGACCTGATCGATACCGACGCCGAAGTGAAGGACGTGGCCGACGCCCCCGCGCTGGAGGTGTCGCGCGGCGAGGTGCGGTTTGAGGGGGTGCGCTTCGGCTATGAGGCGGATCGCGATATCCTTAAGGGCATCGACCTCGTCATCGCTCCCGGCCAGACGGTGGCGATCGTCGGCCCGTCGGGCGCGGGCAAGTCGACGCTCGCGCGCATTCTCTACCGTTTCTACGACCTGACCGGCGGGCGGGTGACGATCGACGGGCAGGATATCGCGCGGGTGACGCAGGGCTCGCTGCGCGCGGCGATCGGCATCGTTCCGCAGGATACGGTGCTGTTCAACGACACGGTCGGCTACAACATCGCCTATGGCCGCGAAGGGGCGACGCCCGATCAGGTCGCCGCCGCAGCACGCGGCGCGGCGATCGCCGGGTTCATCGAGAGCATGCCCGACGGCTACGACACCCGCGTCGGCGAGCGCGGCCTGAAACTGTCTGGGGGAGAGAAGCAGCGCGTCGCGATCGCGCGGACGCTGCTCAAGAATCCGCCGATCCTGATCCTCGACGAAGCGACCAGCGCGCTGGATTCGCGAACCGAGGCGGAGATCCTCGACACACTCGAGGCGATCGAGCGCGGGCGGACGACCATCGTCATCGCGCACCGCCTGTCGACCGTGGTCAACGCCGACCGCATCGTCGTGCTGGAGGCCGGGCGCATCGCCGAGCAGGGCACGCACGCGCAGCTGCTCGAGCTGCGCGGCGTCTATGCCGAAATGTGGGCGCGCCAGCAGGCCGAGCGCGAGGCGGTGGCCGACGCGGCGGAGTGATGGCTTAGCCCCGCCCCTTCAGGAGAGGGGCTTGGATTACCCGAACTCGACCGCCTCGAACCGCACCGGACGGCCATGCGCTGCGTTGGCGAGTTGGCCGTCCCACATCACCTTACGCCCGCGGATGATCGTGCCGATCGGCTTGCCCGTCAGGGTATCGCCCGTGAACGGTGACCAGCCGCAGCGCGAGGCGAGCCAGCTTTCCTCGACCGTCCATTGCTTCTTCAAGTCCACCACGGTGAAATCGGCGTCATAACCGGCGGCGATCCGCCCCTTGCCGACCAGCCCGAACACCCGCTGCGGTCCCGCGCTGGTGAGGTCGATGAGCCGGGCGAGCGTGGTGCGCCCCTTGGCGACATGGTCGAGCAGCAGCGGCAGCAGCGTCTGTACCCCGGGCATTCCGCTGGGCGATGCGGGATAGGGCCTGGCCTTTTCCTCGATCGTGTGCGGCGCGTGATCCGAGCCGAGCACGTCGGGCACGCCCTGATTGAGCCAGTGCCATAGCCCGTCGCGATGCGCGGCGGAACGGATCGGCGGATTCATCTGGGCGTAGCTGCCCAGCCGCGGATAGGCGTCCTCGGCCGCCAGCGTCAGATGCTGCGGCGTCACCTCGCAGGTCGCGATGTCCTTGTGCTGGCCGAGCAATTCCAGCTCGGCGGGCGTGGTGACGTGAAGAACGTGGATGCGGCGCCGCGCCTCGCGCGCAAGCTTGAGAATGCGCCGCGTGGCGAGGATCGCGGACTCGTCATCGCGCCACACCGGATGCGACGACGGATCACCAGCAACCCGCTCCCCTTCGCGGGCATTCATGCGGAACTCGTCCTCGGCGTGGATCGCGACGCGGCGATGGCCCGAGGCGAGCACGCGCGCGAGATTGGCGTCGTCCGACACCAGCAGGTCGCCGGTCGAGGCGCCCATGAAGATCTTGACGCCGGCCGTGCCGGGCATCCGCTCCAGCTCGGCAAGATCGGCCGCATTGTTGTTGGTCGCGCCGACATAGAAAGCGTGGTCGCACCACATCCGGTCCTTCGCGCGCGCGAGCTTGTCGTTGACCGCATCGGCGCTGTCGGTGTTGGGCTTGGTGTTGGGCATCTCGAACACCGCGGTCACGCCGCCCAGCACCGCGGCCCGGCTGCCACTTTCAAGATCTTCCTTGGCCTCGAGCCCCGGCTCACGAAAATGGACCTGACTGTCGATCACCCCGGGCAGCACGTCGAGTCCCGTGCAGTCGATCGTCTCGCCCGCGTCACCCTGCGCCCCGATCGCGACGATCTTCCCGTCGCGAACGCCGATATCCAGCTTTGCCGGGCCACCGGGCAGATGCACCGTGCCGCCGGTGAGCTTGAGATCGAAGGTCGCCATATCAGCCTCTTTTGCAGTCGCTCCCGGCGTCCTACCTGTTCGGCATGACAGAGACCAGCCAAGTTCGGGCCACGCTGCCCAATGCGACACTTCTGGCCGACCGCGCCCTGATCCGCGTTTCGGGGGAGGATGTTCGCGGCTTCCTGCAAGGATTGGTGACCCAGGACGTCGCACTGGTGCGGCCCGGCGCACCGCAATGGACGGGGCTGCTCAGCGCGCAAGGCAAGGCGCTGTTCGACTTTATCCTGTGGGATGACGGTGAGACGGTGCTGATCGATTGCGAGACGGATCAGCGTGACGCGCTGATCCGTCGCCTGTCGATCTATCGCCTGCGCCGGCCGATCACGATCGCGCCGGCGGAAGGCGGGGTACACTGGTCACGCGAGAGCGGGACAGGCGCGGCCGATCCTCGGCTCGCGGCACTCGGCTATCGCTGGCTGGGGAAGCCTGAAGGCACATCCGCGAATGGCTGGGTGGAACACCGCCTGCGCCTCGGCGTGACCGAGGGTGCCGCCGAGCTCGGACAGGACAAGACGCTCTGGCTGGAGTGCAACGCCGCCGAGCTCAACGGGGTGAGCTTCGCCAAGGGGTGCTATGTCGGGCAGGAGAATACGGCACGGATGAACTGGCGGGCCAAGGTCAACCGCCGGCTCGTCGTCGCACCGCTCGGCGAGGTTGGGGATCGCACTCGCGCCTCCTATCCCGAGCTTGGGCTGATGGTCGAGCATCGCCGTGTCGAGGCGCTGGGGGATGCGATCGTGCCGGACTGGCTGGCAGCCGCTGTCGCGTCAGATGCCTGACCACTCAAGACCGCCGGGCAAATCGAACCCGGCATAGTCGACCTGCAACACGCGGCGGCGGCGCGGCACCTCGGCCGCGTCCGACGCGTGCAGGATCGGCGTCGCGTAGACCCAGATATCGCCTGCGGTCGCCGTGCAGACATGGACGCCGCACGCCGCCACCGTACCGTCGATCGCGTCCTCGCGGACGAGACCGAACCGATGCGAGCCCGGCGCGATCAGCAGCGGCGCGTTGTCGGCGGGTACATCGTCGAGATGGATGCGGATCGTCACCATCCGTTCGAGCAGGTCGAACGGCGGCGCGACATGGAGCAGCCCCGACTTGACCGTCCACGGACCGAAGCCCAGTACTTCGCGCCGTTCCCGGACACAGATAGTGCGGTCCTGATGCCATGTCAGCGACCAGTTGGTCGCGGGGTTTTTGTCGAACAGGATCGCGCGAACGGGACGAGCCGCCTTGCCCGCAAAGGGCACAAGCCGCGATCCGATCGCGCCTTCCAAACCGAGCAACCTCGCGAGCGCTGGAATGCCCCGAAGGCGGAGGCCCGGGCGGTCGCCGGCAAGCGGAGCGATCGCCGCCTCGATAGCGGCGAGTTGAGGAGAGGCCGCCGCGCGCAGACATTCCGCGCCATGCTCCGCGAAGCGCATCGGATCGCGCTCCCGGCCTTCAGTTGTCGACAGGGAAGCGGGAACGGTCACCGGCGAATTTGAGCGCAACGCGGGCCGCGCCGCAAGCGTGGCTTCGTGCCGGCGCGCGAATCCATTTGCTACACGCAAAGAAAAAGGGAGGCCGGTTGCCCGGCCTCCCAATTCTTGTCGATCCGCAGAGCGGACCGCGCGGCTTACATGCCCGAGCCCGGACCGTAAGTGATTTCCACGCGGCGGTTCTGCAGCTCGCGGACGCCGTCGGCGGTCTCGACGCGCGGACGGCTTTCGCCGAACGCTTCCGAGCTGATCGTGCCGTCGGCGATGCCGCGACCGGTCAGGTACGCACGGACCGAGTCCGCACGGCGCTGCGACAGGCCGACGTTGTAGCTAGCCGAACCCGAACGGTCGGCGTGGCCCGCCAGCATGACCTGCGCGTTACCGCAGTTCTGGTATGCCGAGATCGCGTTGTCGAGAATGCCGGCCGCCTCAGGCGTGATGTCCGACTTATCCCACTCGAAGAACACGATGTACGGTCCCGGGGTGCAAACCGGCGGCGGCGGCGGCGGCGGCGGGGCCGGCGGCGGCGGCGGCGGCGGCACTTCGACCGGCGGCGGCGGCGGCGGCGGAGCTGCCGGTTCGCCGAAGTTGAAGGTGATGCCACCCAGGATGCTGTGCGAACGGAAGCGGCCGTCGAAGGTACGACCGGTCACGTCGACCAGCTTGACGTTGTCTGCGTTGAAGAAGCGATACTTCAGCGTCACGTCGATGTTGTCGCTGATCGGCTGACGCAGACCGGCGAGAACCTGCCACGCGAACACGGTGTCCGAATCGTCGAGGAACGAACCGTTGTCGTTCAGACCGTAGTCGGCCTTGACGCGGGACACACCCGCACCACCGCCGATAAAGCCCTGGACGCCATCGTCTTCACCGAAGTCGAGCAGGCCGTTGATCATGAAGCTCAGCGCCGACGACGAACCGCCAGCGTAGTCATGGTTGCGGGCCGGCATGTTCGCCAGCGCACCAGCCGCGGTGTAGAACGGCGTGGTGACGGTCGAGCGGTAGCCGTCGACGGTCGCGCGGCGATAGCTGACGTCAGCCTCGATACGGAATCCGCCAAGGTCGTAACCGATGACGCCACCGACGTCCCAGCCATAGTTGTGATCGACCGTGCCAGCGCTGGTCGCCGCGCCGATGTCGAAGTTGATGTCTTCGACAATCATCGCGCCGCCTTCGACGCCCACATACCACGCGTTATCGCGAGCGAGGGCGGGCGTTGCGAGCGCGGTCGAAGCGAGTGCCAGTGTTACGGCAAGCTTCCGCATCATAAATCCCCTTTCTTGGTTGCCACTTCGGACAGCGCTAACTTCCTACCGTGCGGAAAGTTTCCGCGCAAGCGAACAAAATCTGGGGACTGTTGCCGGAACGTCACAGTTACGCGGGGTCGATCAGACCATGGGTCCGAAGGGCTTCCAAAATGGCCTCGATCGCGGTGCGGGCTTCGGCATCGACCACCCCGCCGCCGTCCGGATCATCGATCGCCGGCTCGCGTGGTCCGACCACCTGCTCGCCATCGATCTCGAGCGACGCAGCGGTCAGCCGGCCGGTGTGCCAGCTCCCCGCCGCATAGCGTGCGGGGAGCGCGTCCGCCGTGACCCAGACGGCCATGCCTTCACGCGGCGGGACGAAGCGCCACCCACCTGAGCTCCACACCGCCAGTGACCCCGCCTCCCCGGCCCATGCCCCCACCGGCGATTCGCCGATGATCCAGCACTGCCCCGGCTCCGGCGCCGCCGGCGGCACATCGACCGCGGCGGCTTCGACGCAGGGCTGGAGCAGCGCGTCCGCGAGCGTCAACGCCTCATTGTGGAAAAGCTCCTTCTGCGCCTGCCCGGAATGCAGCAGGGGCAGCGCGAATCGCGCGGTTGCGTTCATATCGTTGCTCCAAAATTCTAGAGGGTGAGGAAAGCGGGCGGCGAGAGGCCGTGGTCGCCGATCTGACGCACCTCGATCAGCACCGGTCCCGAAAGGCCGGACGGCAGCGGCAGCTCGGCCAACGTCACCGTTTCCGTCAGTTCACCACCGGTACCGGGGGTGATCCGCACGCGATACCGCTCGGCCTCTTCGCCCAGCGGTACGTCGACGCCGTCCAGCCATCGCCAGCCGATCCGGCTGCGGCGCGTCCAGCGAAGCATCGCTCCGCCTCCCGGCGCAGCC
Source organism: Sphingomonas sp. (assembly GCA_035481255.1). Lineage (GTDB taxonomy): Bacteria > Pseudomonadota > Alphaproteobacteria > Sphingomonadales > Sphingomonadaceae > Sphingomonas. Next base: position 7,923 of record DATIGZ010000519.1, read on the forward strand.
TCGACA
>DATIGZ010000520.1:0-1758 GCA_035481255.1 Sphingomonas sp.
GCTCAACGGCGGACGCCTGTGGTGGGTTACTCGGCGGCTTCGCCCGAAAAGCTGAGCTGGATCGTCTTGCCGGTCGCCGGCACGTCGAGCTTGCCGCTGTTGAACTCAAGGCTCCCGCCCGGCGGCAGCGCACGCGGCTCAGGCGTGATCGTCCAGTTGTAGACCACCGCATTGTTAGCGTCGCGCAACTCGGCCAGAATATTGGGCACGCGCTGACGCTCCTTGGACGGGTTGATCACCTGTCCGCTTACGACGAACAATTCGCCGCCGTTGAGTCGCGGCTTGCGGTCAACCAGCTGGTTGGCGAAGACGAGCGACGTCTTCGCCTCGCCGATCGGCAGTCCGAGCTGCGAGGCCAGGCCGGGTGCGCCGAGCCACAGGATGGCACCCGCGCCCGCCGACAGCGACAGGCCGATGATCAGCGCCGCCGCGGTCCAGCGCCGCTCGGGATTCTTGCGCGGCTTGAACGGCGGCTCGTGCGCGAAGGGGTCGAAGTCGCGTTCCGCTTCGGCCGCCTTGGCCGCGGCCGGCGGTGGAGGAGGCGGTGGCGGCGGCGGGGCCGAATAGGCGTCGGCGCGGATGACGTCGGGCGCGGGCTTCGCCACCGGCGCGCTTGCGGGAAGCTGGTGCCAGCTATGCCGGCAGCTCGCGCAGCGCACGGTACGCCCTTCGGCCCCGATCGCACTGTCGGGAACCAGATAGCGGGTGCGGCACTCGGGACATTCCAGGATCATCGCGGCACGTCTTGCTCGGGTACTGGGCGCGGAGATCGCCAATCCCGAATCTAAACGCCTCCCGACTCGGCTTGGCAAGGGGTGAGTGCCGCCGCTTGAGCCTGCATCGCGCCTGTGCGATGGCTGGCGCCTTCGGGGCAGGGTTTATTCAGGAGCGGCCGGGCGCCGGCATGGCCAATATCGTCCAGTTCGAGAATGTCGGCCTGCGCTACGGGACCGGAGCGGAGACGCTGAGCGACGTCAGCTTCACGCTCAGCGCGGGCTCCTTCTATTTTGTCACCGGCGCATCGGGCGCGGGCAAGACTTCACTGCTCAAATTGCTCTATCTCGCCCAGCGGCCGACACGCGGTATCGTCCGGCTGTTCGGCGAGGATGCGGGCGCCCTGCCACGGAAACGTCTCCCGGGTTTCCGCCGCCGCATCGGCGTGGTGTTTCAGGATTTCCGCTTGCTCCCGCATCTTTCGGCCTATGACAATGTCGCGCTCCCGCTCCGTGTCGCGGGCATGCCTGAGAGCGAGGTCGAGGGGCCGGTGCGTGAGATGCTCGCATGGGTTGGCCTCAAGGACCGCGACGCGGCCAAGCCGCCGACCTTGTCGGGCGGCGAGCAGCAACGCATCGCCATCGCCCGCTCCGTCATCACCCGGCCCGAGATCTTGATTGCCGACGAGCCGACCGGCAACGTCGATCCCGACATGGCCGAACGGTTGCTGCATCTGTTCGATTCGCTGAACCGGCTCGGCACCACCGTGGTGGTCGCGACACACGACTTCCAGCTGATCAGCCGGATCCCCGACGCGCGGATGATGCGGATCGAGAAGGGACGGCTCAACGACCCGACCGGCGCGCTGCGCTATCCGCCCGGAAAGCCGCCGTCATGACCCCGCTGATGCGCGACAAGCCCGAACGCCGCCTCCTCGACGAGAGCCGGCGCACCCGCGGGATGCTGTGGGTGATGGCGATCATGCTGTTCCTGACTGTGCTCGCCGCGGCGCTGGGGCTGGGCATGGCGGGCGCGAGCCGGACG
>DATIGZ010000521.1:0-3414 GCA_035481255.1 Sphingomonas sp.
GCTGCCGGCGCCGCGCGATCCGGAGAAGACCGGCAGCACGTTCAGCGCATCGGCAAGGTTGGCGCCCGGCTGGGTCGTGAGCAGGTCCGTGGTCTGGACGACCGTTACCGGCGAAGGACTGTTGTCACCGTTGCGGATAACGCGCGAACCGGTGATGACGATCGCCTGCTCCGCCTCCGGTGCAACCTCCGCTCCCGATTGCTCGGCGGGTTCGAGCGCAGCTTCCTGCGCATGCGCCATGTTGGCGAACCCCAGAATCGAAGCGCTGGCAAGCAGAACCATGCCATGGCGTGAAATCTTCATATCCCCTCCGCTGATCTCATCTTGATGCTCACGTCGATCGCGCGCGCAGGACTTGCTCTGTTCTTAGTGTTGCTGCGCACTCCCCCGTGACATCGCTGCCAGGGGCGTCGCAGCCTATATGGAAGCAGCGGCAGCCGGTGGCCGCATTGGATTGACGTGGCGGGCGATAAGCTTTGCCGCCCGCATTGCCGTAACGTCACCGAGTCCGGTCGAAGGTGACGCTGACGGGCTTCGGCACGGACAGCGATTTGCCGGTGTCGGTGAGCAAGCCCGTCCGTTGATCCACCGCCAGCAGGTTGACCCGATCGCTGTTGGTATTGGCGACCAGCATCCAGCGGCCGCTGCGATGCAGGGTGAACGCCCAGGGCGTCGTGCCACCGGCCGCGATCCGCTGGATCTGCCGCAACGTCCCCGTGCGCGGATCGGCCGCGTGAACCACGATCATGTTGTCGCCGCGATTGGAGACATAGACGAACCGGCCGTTATGGCTCACCGCTACTTCGGCTACGCTCTTGTTACCGTCGAATCCGGGCGCGTCGGTCGAAAGCTGCTGGACTTTCGTCAGCTGCCCGCGCCGCGCGTCCCAGCGCAGCGTGAAGACCTCCGCCGTCAGCTCGCCGAGCAGATAGACGATGCGGCCATTGGGATGGAAAGCAAAGTGGCGCGGACCGCTGCCAGCGGGAAGCGAAAGATGGTTGCCCTTCTCGCTCAGCTTGTGCGTGCGTGGATCGAGCGGATAGACGAACAGCTTGTCCACGCCGAGATCGGCGGCAAGCACGTAGCGGCCCGACGGATCGACCGCGACGCCATGCGCGTGCGGGCTGGTCTGCCGCCGGTGCGGGCCGGAACCGTCATGCTGGATCAGCGACACACGCTCACCCAGCGATCCATCCTTGTTGACGGCGATGCTCGCAACCGATCCGCCGGTGTAGTTGGCGGCGACCAACGTATTCGATCGCGCGTCGAACCACAGGTGCGTGGTGCCCGCGCCACCCGCCGATACCTCACCGGTCTTGGCGAGCGCGCCGGTGGCGGGATCGATGCGATAGGCCAGAACAGTGCCCGGTGTCGTGGCGTCGCCGACCTCGTTGGTGACATAGAGCACCGGCAAGGTCGGATGGCGTACCGACCAGCTCGGCCGCCCCGCCTCGGCCACCGTGCCGATCAGGGTGAGATCGCCGGTTGCCGGATCGATGCGGGCGGCGCTGAGCTGGGTGGCGCGCGATCCGACAAAGAACAGGTCGCCCGCATCGGCGCTCTGCGCGTGTGCGCTCGTTCCCGTCAGCGTCGCCGCCGCACCCAGGATAACAAGGCGCGCAAGCTGCCGGCGGGTCCAATTCATATCTCTCTCCAGGTTCAGGCGCCGAGCGCTGCGGTGGTCTCGTCGAACAGGTCGTCCACCGCAATCTTGTGCGGGATGATTTTCTGCTCGACCGCCCAGTCGATCGCAAGCTCGATCCCCTTGCGGTTCGCCTCGAGTCCAACCGGCGGATAGATCGCCGGGACCCCGCCCTCGGTCAGTTCACGGCTCTCGACGATCATCCGGAAAATCTCGCGCACGATATCGGGCCGCTCGCGCGACAGCTGCTCATGCACCACGAACATGTGGTTGATGCACACCACGCCTTCGCGCGCATACCAGTCCTTCGCCGCCTCGAACGGATCGGGGACCAGATACTGCACGCGCGGATCCTTGGGCAGATCGACGCCCTGAAGCGTTGCCGCCAGCTCGCCGTCGAGCATCATCTGGCCGATGTCCGATCCCTTGGGCAGTTGCTCGACATTGGCGGGGTCGGTGTATTCGAGCAGATGCCCCTCGCCGACCTTACACCACGTCACCTTGTCGAGATCGACGCCGTACTCGTGTTTCAGGATGCCGCGGATCCACAGGCCCGTGGTCTGCGCATAGCTGCGCACGCCGACGCGCTTGCCCTCGATATCCCTGGGATCGAGATGCCCGAACTGCGAATTGAAGCCCGCGCAGTGATGCTGGAAGCGGCCATTGACCGGCACCGGCAGCGCGACCCACGGCTTGCCGTAAATCTTCGCCTGCAACAGCGTGACGATCGCCAGTTCGCCGCAATCATAGGCGTTCTCGCGCAGCATCGCCTTGAAGGCGTTATGCGCCTGCGGCGGCCCGCAGAAGTCGAGATTGACGATCGGCGATGTGACACGGCCGTCCTTCATCGCAGCCGTCACCGGATAGTCGGCAAGATTGGTCCTGAGCGTCGTCACGGACGTGGTGGCCATCGGCCCTTCCCCCTTCAGTAAAGTTTGACCTCGATCAGCACCGGGCCGTCGGCATCGACGGAGCGGGTCATCGCGGCATGGAAATCCTCGGCGGTCGTGACCTGGACGCCGGGCACGCCCATCGACTTCGCCATCGCGACCCAGTCGATCGTCGGGCGGTCGATATCGATCATCGCCAGCGCCTGCGGCCCCGGCGTGCCCGCGCCCATGTTCGCGTATTCGGCCTTGAGGATGGCGTAGCTATTGTTGGCGAAGATGATCGTCGTGACGGGCAGCGCTTCGCGCGCCTGCGTCCACAGCGACTGGATCGTGTACATCGCCGACCCGTCGCCAACCATGCAGAAGGTCCGCCGATCGGGGCAGGCGAGCGCGGCGCCCGTCGCGACGGGCGTGCCATAGCCGATCGATCCGCCCATATTGTTGATCAGGTCATGCGGCCGCGCGCCCATGGTCAGACCCATGCTCTCGCGCCCCGTGGTCAGCGATTCATCGACGAGGATCGCGTGTTCGGGCAACGCCGCGGCGATGGCGTGGGCGATGCTGGTGGGGTTGAGCGCTCCACTCGGTGCCGGGGTCTCGATCCGCTCCTGAATCCGCGGCTGCGTCCCCGTCACGCCCAGCGCGTCGAGCAGCATCTCCAGCGCCGCCTCGCTATCCTCGTCCGGCTCGGCGAGCGGATGGACGACCGCGCCCGGCGCCTTGAGCAGGCTCGGCTTGTCGGGATAGCTGAAAAAGGCGACCGGCTCGCGCGTCTCGACGGTGATCAGGTGCTTGAAGCCCGCGAGGAACGCCGACCCTTGCGCGACGGCATAGGGGATGCGCTCGATCGGCACGCGGCCCGCGCCGCGCTCGATCCGCGCG
>DATIGZ010000522.1:0-7524 GCA_035481255.1 Sphingomonas sp.
CCGCCGAATAGGCCGTCGCCGCGACCGCCGAGAACAGGAACGCCGCCGCCACGCGGACGCGCAGCGTGTGGTGGCAGAACAGCCGCAGCACGCGATAGAGAAGATAGGTGAAACCGACACCGAACAGCGTCACCCATGCCCGGTTGTCGAGCATGAACGCGTGGCCCGGATAGTCCATGATCCATGAGCGCAGCGTGATGCTGATGTAGTAAAAGACCCAGAACGCGACGATCGACAGCAACGCGATCCGCGGGGGGACGGTGAAGGGGGCGGATTCCGGGCGGTTCTCAACGGCCATTTCTGACTCTAGCGTGATGGTTGCTTCAGAAACCATGTGCCGTGATGCCGTTCATCGAACGGGCTGGCGCGCTGGTCGAAATCGCGACCGCCGGTCATTAAAATGGTCGGGGAGACAGGATTCGAACCTGCGACATCCTGCTCCCAAAGCAGGCGCGCTACCAGACTGCGCCACTCCCCGACGCGGATTGCGGCCCTAGGCGTTAAGCACGGGGGACACAAGTCAATGCTGGTGGGCCCGGCAGGACTTGAACCCGCAACCTAGCCGTTATGAGCGGCCAGCTCTAACCAATTGAGCTACAGGCCCCCAGCGCCCATGCGCTTACGGGCGAACGCCGCGCCCGGCAAGCGCCGCGCGATCCAGCGCTGTCAGGATCTCGTCATGCGAGGCCGGCGCAATGCCAAGCTTCGCAAGCAGCCCGAACGCCGCTTCCCACCACGCATGGAATGCGCGCAGCTCCGCCGCATCGCGGACATAGGGGGTGTAACCGGGCGCAGCCGAGGGCGAGTGGTAGGAGAAGAGCAGCATCCGCACCCCCTCGCCCGCCGCGACGCGGATCGCCTCCAGCGCCAGTTCGATCGGCATCTCCTCCGGTGTCAGTGCCACGCGCGCGAGCAGGCGCAGACGCGCCGCCACGCCGCGCCCGCGCGGCACATGGCGCAGCGCGCCGTACAGCCCCGCGCCGCCCGAACGCGCGGCGCCGGTATAGATGGTGGTCAGCGGCAACTCAGCCAGCCCGTTCTCTCTCGTCCAGAAGGCGTGATTGCCGATTCCGGTGAAGTCCGGCCCGCCTTCGGCGCCATAATCATAGCCCGAGCGCATCGACGTATCGACGCGATAGCCCTCCGCCGCCAGCAACGACAGCGAGTTGGGGCCGATCCCGTACCGCCCCGCACGGAACATCACCGGGCGCCGCCCAAAGGCGGACGCGATCTCACCGGTCAGCACCGCGAGCTTCGCCGCTTCCAGCGGGCGCGGCAGATTGCCGACGAAACTGTTGCGCGGTCCGACGATCTCGTCGAACGGCGGGTTGACCCAGGGGTGAAGCTGAGTGCCGATCGCCGACCGCCCGTCGCTCAGTAACTCGCGCAGGATCTCGATCGACATCGGGCAGGTCGCGACCGGATGATCGACCATATAGGTCGCCGGAACCCCGTGCGCTGCGAATAGCGCGTGCACTTCGGGCAACGCCCGCATCGCTTCCGTCGCGCGGTTCTCGCGGCGCAGCGGTTGCGACCAGTCGAACTCTTCCTCGGTATCCACGAACACGGTGAAGCGCGTGCCGAAATCGTCGGGCCACGCCACGGCGGCTTCCCGCGTCGGTGCAGGCACCACATATCCCTTCGGCGGCATAAGCTGTCGTTCCATCCCCATGCGGACGGCTTCTAGCGTACCTGCTCCAAAGACTTGGTTACCGCCGCGGGCAAGCGGATCGTCAGGCTGTCCGCCTCGATCACCAGCGATCCCGACAGCTCGCGCGCCAGGTTGCGGATCAGCCGCAGCGCGAAACCGGTGCCGAGCAGCGCCGCTTCCTCACGCTCGTCGTCGATCGCGAAGATCGCGTCGCCCGGATAGGCGGCGAGCGTGCGCGGCCGGTCGAAACCGATCGCGACGGTCTCATTCTCGGCGGTGAGCCGCACGCCGATCCGCTCCCCCTCGCCCGCCGCGGACAGCAGCGTCGCCAGCGTTCGCGAGAGCAGCCGCTCGATCGCGCGCGCGTCGCCGGCCACCGCCAGCTCATCCGCGGGCAGCGCCACATCGGCGCCGCGCATCACGGCGAGCGGCGCCAATTCGTCGGACACCCGATCGAACAGCGGCTGGAGCGCCACTTCGCCCGGATAGAGACGCAACGCGGCGGCATCGATCCGCGCGGCGATGTCGAGATCGTCGATCGCCGCGAGCAGCGCACGGGCACGGTCGCGAATCAGCGCCGCCCGCTCGCGATAGACCGGCGCGGCCTCGCCCAGAATCTCGCGTTCGATCAGTTCGGAAAAGCCGGCGATCGCATTGGTCGGCGTGCGCAGCTCGTGCATCAGCTGGCGCAGCGAATCGGCGCCGCCTCCGCTCCGCGCGGCGTCCAACGGCGCCGCGGTCTCGTCGCTGCGCGGACGCCGTCCGGTGCCGCGATAGCCGATGAAGCGGCCGCTCGCCGGATCGAACGCAGCGCTCGCGGAAATGCGCCAGTCGCCGCCCGCATCGCTGTCGCCCGCGACGAACAGCCGCGCCCCGGCAAACCGCGCGCGCTGGCGAAGCGCGCCCGCTGCGACGCCGTCGACGCGCGATCCGTCGGGCATCGCGGTCATGTCGAGCGACAGGCCGATCAGCGGCGCGCGCGACACACCATCGACCCAGCGGATCACACCCTGCGCATCGGTCTCGAACCGGAAGCCGTCGCTGCGGGCCGGCGCGCGCGGCGGGGCGGGAAGATCCTGCTGACGCGTGTAGAAGGCATCGATGCGCGCCACCACATCGGCGATCGCGAACGGTTCGCCCGGCGCCTCGGCCGCCGGCACCTGCGCGCCATCGGGGCGCTGGGTCTTGACCAGATCGCCGTGAAGCGCGGCCGCCTTTTGCGGGGCACCGGCGTCCGCCGCCTCGCGGAGCGCCGCGGCGACCACCGGGATCCCCAGCGCCGCGACTCCCACCGGCACGAATGGCGAGACCGGCACAATCACCGGCGCCGCTTCGATCGCGTCGTCAGCAGATTCTGCGACGGCCGGCACCTCGACGGGCGCCGCCTCGCTCACCGCTACCTCGGCCCCAAGCACGAAATCCGCCGCGCGGAATCCCTCCAGCGCGCTGTCCACGCCGACGGGGAGATCGCGCCGCCCGCGCAACACGCCGCGCGCCGGCGATGACAGCCGCGGCAGCAACTCGATCCATTCGCCCGTGTTCAGCCGCGCCGTGCGCAAAATCGGGGCCGCGACCGCGATCTCATCGACCACGCACAATTTCACCAGCGCAGCCGGGGGCTCCGCCATTTCGAGCGACCGCGCGCTGGTGATCCGTACCGCCAGCGGCACGTCGCCGCGAATCGATTCGAGCAGGGCGAGCGCACGCATATCGTCGGGAATGCGTCGGCGGCCGATCAGATCGACGAGCTGACGCCAGGCCGAAGCCTTGCCGAACGCCGTCGAGACATCCGCCGCGAGCACTGTTTCAAGGGTATCGTCGAACCGCACCGCTCTGTCGTTCCCACCCGTTGAAAAGCCTGCCGCAATCAATCCTTAACGTGACAAATCCGCTCCGGAAACCGCCCATTTTGGGCCGTCGCATAGTGGGACAATTGCGCTTGCGCGTAATTATCTTATGTGTACGGGACACACGGCGACTGTTTGCTGTCGCGCCAAAGGGGAGCGTTCATGGCTTTTGACGAGATCGACCGGCAGATCATGGCACATCTGCAGGCCGACGGCCGGATGACCAATGTCGACCTGGCCGATCGCGTCGGCCTTACCGCGCCGCCGTGCCTTCGCCGGGTCCGCACGCTCGAGGAAAAGGGCGCGATCCGCGGCTATCATGCCGATCTCGAACCGGTCTGGCTGGGCTATACGATCACCGTCTTCGCGATGGTCAGCCTCAAGAGCCAGGCTGAGACCGATCTGGAGGCGTTCGAAGCGCATGTCGCGAGCATCCCCGAGATTCGCGAATGCTACATGCTCAACGGCGATATCGACTTCATCCTGAAGATCGTCGCCAAGGATCTGAGCAGCTTCCAGCAATTCCTGACGACGCGCCTCACCACCGCGCCCAACGTGGCGCATGTCCGCACCTCGCTCACCATCCGGTCGTCCAAGTCGCTCCCCGGCGTTCCGGTCGAGCCCTGACCCGAACGAAAAAGGGGCGGCACGATGGCCGCCCCTTTCGTTTCCAAGTCCGCGGTTTCAGGCGAGCGGCAGATCGAGCCAGGTCGTCCAGAACTTCGCGATCTCGCCGCGCGGCGAACCGGTGACGGCGCCGAACGCGGTCTTCGCTTCCGCCTTCTGACCGCCAAGCGCGAGCGCGATGCCGAGGCGCGTGTTCACGACACTCGCGTCGACGCTGCCCTTCTGAAGCGCGAGACGGTACATCTCGACCGCCTTGGGGAAGTTCCGCTGACCCAGATAGGCGTCGCCCGTCTGCATCGCGACATCGCCCTTGGCCGCACCGGCCGCACGCTTCTCTTCATTCGCGAGCGGAACCTCGGCCTTCTCCTGCGCGCTCGCAGTCGTGTAGAGCTGGTTGATCGAGGCGTTGGTCTTGGTGACCTTGCCGTTCGCGCGGCCTTCGTCGATCACCGCCTTCACCTCGCCCGGCAGACCGCGACGCTGCGCGACATCGGCATATTGCAGATAGTCGCTCTCGCCGCCCATCGCCTTGGACGCACGCATCAGGCGCAGCACGTCGAGCTTCTGATCGGCATCGAGCGTGACGCCCTTGTCCTCAAGCTGACCGAGATAGATCAGCAGCGACGAACGCCATGCGTCCGCGCTGGGATAGACGGCGAGCTGACGGTTCAGCCAGGTCGCGGCACCGGCCTTGTCGCCCGAGGTATAAAGCTTCGAGACGACGACCTTGTACCAGGTTTCGGGTGCCTTGCGGCCCGCGGCCTCCTCGGCCTTGATCGCGGCGTCGATCGAGGTGACGCCCTGCGCCAGCTGACCGCCGTCGAGCTGCGCCTGCGCGATGCGCAGGTCCAGATTGACCCCGCTCGGCACATAGCCGAGCTGGCGCGCCTTGGTCAGGTGCGCGATCGCCGAGGCATATTTCTTCTGCTGATAGTCGTAATTACCGCGGAAGAAGCTGTAGCGGCCGATATCGGCTGGCGGCGTGTTGGTATTCACCAGCAGCGCGTCGATCGCGGTCATCGTGCCGGGAATGTCGTTCAGACCCGACGCGATCTGCAGGCGGAACACCGCCGCATAATATTTCTCGCCGTCGCTCTGCGCGAGCGAATCGAGGCCTGCCAGCTTGGGCTGGGCGCCGGCCCAGTCCTTCGCCTTGATCAGCGTCTCGACTTCGGCGGCTGCCTTGCGGAACGGCTCGCCGAGCTTGATCTGCGGGCCGGCCTCTTCCTTCTTCTTCTGGGCCAGAGCCGGCGAGGCGGCGAGCAGCGCGGGGGCGCTCATCACGAACGCCGCGGCCAATGCCGCCTTGGAAACAGACTTCATCCAGGACTCTCCTTACGCGCTAGCGTAGCAACAATGGGGCGCTTTCGCTCTAGTCTCCCCTTGGCGAGGGTCAAGGCGGAGCGGTGCATTCCGCCCCTCGCATCCGCACGCTGAACGCATTTTGAACGATTCGGCTCCGCGCCTTCCCGCCCGCCCTTTACGCGCGCGTACGCGCGTGCGCGGGCTTGGCAGGTGGCCGCCGCCCCGCTAGAGCGGTCACAATCCTGAAACAAGCTCCGAAAGCCCAAAGATTTGACCGACGAGACCGTCCTCGCGGACCCTTCCGATATCACGCCCATCTCGATCGTCGACGAGATGAAGACGAGCTACCTCGATTACGCGATGAGCGTGATCGTGGCGCGCGCGCTGCCCGACGTCCGCGACGGCCTTAAGCCGGTTCATCGCCGAATCCTCTACGCGGCGCAGGAGGGCGGCTATCTGCCCGGCCGCGCCTATCGCAAGTCCGCCCGCCTGGTCGGTGACGTGATGGGTAAATATCACCCGCACGGCGACAGCTCGATCTACGACGCGATGGCCCGCATGGCGCAGGATTGGGCAATGCGCGTGCCGCTGATCGACGGTCAGGGCAATTTCGGTTCGATGGATCCGGATCCGCCCGCCGCGATGCGTTACACCGAAGCGCGCCTCGCCAAGGTCGCGATGTCGCTGCTCGACGATATCGACAAGGACACGGTCGACTTTCAGGACAACTATGACGGCTCGGAGAGCGAGCCGACGGTCCTCCCCGCCCGCTACCCCAATTTGCTGGTCAACGGTGCCGGCGGCATCGCGGTCGGCATGGCGACCAACATCCCGCCGCATAACCTCGGCGAAGTGATCGACGCCTGCCTTGCGTACATGGACAATGGCGCGGTGACGATCGAGGAACTGATGGAGATCGTCCCCGGTCCGGACTTCCCGACCGGCGCGCTGATCCTCGGCCGCTCGGGTTGCCGCAGCGCCTACCAGACCGGGCGCGGCTCGATCATCGTCCGCTCGCGCCACGCCTTCGAGCAGCGCGGCGAGCGGCGCTCGATCGTGCTCACCGAAATCCCGTACCAGCAGGGCAAGAACGCGCTCGTCGAGAAGATCGCCGAAGCCGCGAAGGAAAAGCGGGTCGAGGGCGTCAGCGACATCCGCGACGAATCTAGCCGCGAGGGCGTGCGCATCGTCATCGACCTGAAGCGCGACGCGACCCCGGAAGTCGTGCTCAACCAGATCTGGCGCAATACCCCGGCTCAGTCGAGCTTCCCGGCCAACATGCTCGCGATCCGCGGCGGCCGGCCCGAGCTGCTCAACCTGCGCGACATCATCGAGGCGTTCGTCAAGTTCCGCGAAGAGGTCATCACGCGGCGCTCGAAGTTCGAGCTCGCCAAGGCGCGCGACCGTGCGCACATCTTGCTCGGCCTCGTCATCGCGGTCACCAATCTCGACGAAGTCGTGCGCATCATCCGCAGTTCGTCGAGCCCGGTCGCGGCGCGCGAAGCGCTGCTGATGCGCGAATGGCCGATCGCCGAGATCGCGCCGTACATTCGCCTCGTCGAGGCGGTCGAGACCGAGGTCGCGGGCGACGTCTATCGCCTGTCGGACATTCAGGTTCGCGCGATCCTCGACCTGCGCCTGCACCGCCTCACCGCGCTCGGCCGCGACGAGATCGGCGACGAGCTGCGCGAGCTGGCCGATTCGATCGCCGAACTGCTCGAAATCCTCGCCAATCGCGTGAAGCTCTACGAAGTGCTGCGCGAGGAGCTGGTCGCGGTCCGCGATCAGTACGCCACCCCGCGCCGCACCGAAATCGCCCCCGCCGCCGATGGCATCGAGGACGAGGATCTGATCGAGCGCGAGGACATGGTCGTGACCGTGACCATGCAGGGTTATATCAAGCGCACCACGCTCGACACCTTCCGCGCCCAGGCACGTGGCGGCAAGGGCCGTGCCGGCATGGCCACGAAGGACGAGGACGTCGTCACCGAGCTGTTCGTGACCTCCACGCACACGCCGGTCCTGTTCTTCTCGACGCTGGGCAAGGTCTATCGCATGAAAGTGTGGCGCCTGCCCGAAGGCGGCGCCAACACC
>DATIGZ010000523.1:0-2485 GCA_035481255.1 Sphingomonas sp.
GCATATCGCCTATACCACCGGCGCGACCGTCTACGCGACCGGCAGCTGGCGCACCGGCCGATGGCAGCCATGGACCGACGGGGTCGAGGAGACGGCGATCGTCTCGCTTGCCAGTCCTCCACGCGGCGCGCACCTGATCTCCGGCTTCGGCGACATTGCCGGCTTCGTGCATGATGATTTCGCGGTCTCGCCGCCCGCGATGCACCTCACCCCGCATCTCGTGACCACGATCAACCTCGACTATGCGGGTCAGGCGCCGGCGATCATGGTGCGCAGCGGGCGCGTGCATGAAGGATGGAAGACCGAGGCGACGCTCGCTTTGTCGAAGGACGGCGGGCGATCTTGGAAACCGATCCTGCTTCCGCCCTATGCCGAGGTCGGAGAGACCGAGGTCAAGCGCCATGACCTGACCAGGACCCCGTCGGTCACCGTCTCCGCCGACGGCGCGGTACTCGCCGTGGCGACCCCGACGCCACTCTTCTCGCATGACGGCGGCGCCACCTGGACCTCGGGCCTCGGCGCCCCCCGCGAAACCCGCGCGGTTGCGGACAAAGTCGACCCCAGGCGCTTCTACATGCTCGACTTCGCCTCGGCGAAGCTGTTCGTCAGCAATGACGGCGGGCGCAAATTCCGTGCCGCCGCGACGCTACCCGGCGATCTGTGGAAGGCGCGAACGTACAATGTCGAGACGCCATGGCCGCTGGCCGCATCGCCCTTCGCGGCGGGTGATCTGTGGCTCAATATCGGCGGCACGCTCCACCGCAGCCGCGACGGCGGACGCAGCTTTGCCCCGCAGAGCAAGGGAATGGAGGTCAAATATTTCGCGTTCGGCAAGCCGGCGGCGGGCACGACCGAACCGACGCTGTTCGCCTTCGGCACCCACGGTGGTGTCACCGGCATCTGGCGTTCGACCGATGCCGGCAAGAACTGGCAGCGAGTCAATGACGCCGCCAACCAGTGGGGTAACCGGATCCGCGTGATCGAAGGCGATCCGCGCGTCTTCGGACGCGTCTATGTCGGCACCGACGGGCGCGGCCTGCTCTATGGCGATCCGCGCTAGGGCAAGGCGATTTCGAACGGCGTCACCGGCAGCCCGTCGCGATCGTAGAGATTGGCGATCGGGCTGTCGGCCCAGAGGTAGCGGAGCCTGGCGTCGCCCGGCACGGCATCGACCAGCAAGGTCGACGGATCGGCCAGACGCGCCGCAGTGAAACGACAACCGCCCGCGCCGCACGCCTCGAAGCCGAGCGGGCCGGCACCACCGATTACCTGAAGCGGCCGGTCGAAACGCAACCGGACGGAGCCACCCTCGCGCGTGACGGCGGGCAGCCGCGCGTTGCTCGCGCCCTCCAGCACCTGCGCCAGCCGCAGGCCGACGCTCTTCTTGTCGGTCGGATGGATGTCGCGCGGGTCGCCGACATCGATCGCGACCGCAAGGCCGGTATCGGAATCGGCGGCGACGGTCTTACGCTGCGCCTCCCGCAAGGCGGCCCATGCCGAATCGACGGGCTTGCTCTGCATCGGTCCGAAATTGGCGAGCTGGACGACCCCGAACCGCCGCGTCGAGAAACGTTCGCGCCAGTCGGCGATCAGCGAGGGAAGCAGCCGCGCATAGCCCGCGGGGTCGCTGACATTGGCCTCGCCCTGATACCAGACGATGCCCGCCAGCGGGATGCGGCCAAGCGGCGCGATCATGCCGTTGTAGAGCGTGGTTAGGCCGCTGGAGCCGACCCACGGCACCAACGGTGCGGGTCCGGCATTGCCCAGCGCCGCGCCGCGCCGGAACCGCCAAGGCTGGTCGAGCGCAATCGTGCTGCCATCGTCCAGCTCGATGCGGCGCGGAGCGCTGCCCCACATCCCGCCGCCGCCGCCGGTGTCGATCGCACGCAGCTCGATCCGGTTGGCACCCGCGCGCAGCTGGCCGGGAGCGAGCATATAAACGCGCTCGGCATTCCAGCCGATCGTGGCGCCGAGCCGGCGGCCGTTCACCAGAGTCAGATCGATGTCGTCGACCGCCCCCAGACGGATCCGACGCGCGCGCCGCGCCTGATCGGCGGTCAGCGTCACCTGCGTCATGTAGACGCCGGTGCCGTCGAAGGTCGCGAGATCGCCGCCCCATTCCTCCCACATACGGGCTGGGTCGGCCGCGACCGGCTGCGCAAGACTGGCCGTAGTCCGCTGAAGGTACGTCTCGACCCCGACCTCCCATTGGCGTTGCGCCGCGGCGGGATCGGTGGCCCGAAGCGCGAGCAGCGCCAGCCCTTCATCGAACCCGCCATTACGGCGCAGCCCCGCCTCGCTCAGCCAGTCCTGAATGATCGATCCGCCCCACGACGCAGCGATCAGCCCGACCGGCACGTTACGGCGGCGGCGCAGCTCGGCCCCCATGAAATGGCAAGCGGCGGAAAAGTCGCGCGCGCTCGCGGGGGCGGACATCTGCCAGACGACAGGCGAGGCGAACCGCGCCTGCGGGGTGGTACTGCTT
>DATIGZ010000524.1:0-17485 GCA_035481255.1 Sphingomonas sp.
CGAACCGACCAATCACCTCGACATCGATTCGATCGCGCTGCTCGAGGCGGCGCTGAAGGCTTATGACGGGGCGCTGATCGTGGTGAGCCATGACCGGGCGTTTCTGGACGCGATCGGGATCGAGCGGGAGTTCAGCGTGTAGCGCGGAGCAGGCGGCCGGGGCGGGCGGTGCGCCGGCCGCTCTCGAACGCGGGCTGGCCGTTGACCATGACGAGGTCGAACCCCTGCGCGCGGGCGAAGGGGTCGAGATAGGTCGAGCGCGCATGGACTCCGGCGGGATCGAACAGGAGCAAATCGGCCTTCGCGCCCGGGCGGATCGTGCCGCGATCGGGCAGGCGCAGGATGCGCGCGGGGAATGAAGTCGCCTTGCGCACCGCCTCCTCGATCGGGATGCGCCGGGTCTTCACGACATAATCCTCGATCAGCTTCGCATAGGTGCCAGTCGAGCGGGGATGGCGCATCGACGGGCCGCCATCGGTCGAGATCGCGACCAGCGGATCGAGAAGCAGCACGTCCTGAAGCGCCTGATCCATTGTGAAATGCGCGCCCGATCCGCCGCCGGGGCCGAGCTGGATGAGGAAATCGGGGAAGGCGAGGCCGGCTTCCTGCGCCGCCTGCGCCACCGTCTTGCCCGCGAGGCGCCCGGTGCCGAGCAGCAGCATCTCCGGCCCGCCGCGGCGGATCATGCGCTTTTCGAGATAGTCGCGCAGCTCGGCACGGCGGGTGGCGAGGACGGCGGCGTAGTCGGTCGGCGGGAGCGCCCATTGCGGAAACAGGATCGCGATGCCGGTGAAGCCCGCATTATAGGGATAGGCGTCGGCGGTGAGATCGATCCCGGCCCGGCGCTTGGCAGCGAGGAAGTCGAGCAGCGCGCGGGCGCGGGCCTCACCCTTGCCGAACACGACCTTGAGGTGCGAAATGTGCGGGCGGGCGGGGCCGGCCGAGGCGATCAGCTCATCGATCGACGCTTCGATCTCGTCGTCATTCTCCGAGCGCATATGGCTCATCGCGACGCCGCCATGGCGCGCGACGACGCGGCCGAGCGCGGCCAGCTCGGCGATCTCCGAATAGATGCCGGGGACATATTCGAGGCCGTAGGAGAGGCCGAAAGCGCCCGCGCGCAGCTCCGCGTCGAGCTGCGCTTCGAGACGGGCGAGGCCGGCGGCGTCGGGGCGGCGCACCGAGTCGGGGATCTTCGCCGCGCGGCGCAGCGTGCCGTGGCTGGCGAGCGTCACCACGTTGAGGTCGAGCGGGGCGCGGTCGGCGGCGCGCATCCAGCCGCGCAGGTCGAGATCGTCCTTGATCCGCGGGCCGCCGCCGTCGACGCCGAGCGTGATCGTGGTGACGCCCATGGCGAGGAAACCGTCATAGGATTCGTTCAGCGGATCGCCATGGGTATGGGTGTCGATGAAGCCGGGAGCGAGCACGCGGCCCTCGCCCGCGACGACACGCGCGCCCGCCGCCGCTATGCGGGCTGTGGGGTGTGTGATCCGGACGATGCGATCGCCGGCGGTCAGCACATTGGCGAGACGCGGCCTCGCGCCGGTGCCGTCGACCAGCATGATTTCGCGGAACAGCGTGGAGGGCGGTGCGGCGGAGGCCGTCCGGATGGTGAGGCCGCTTGCGAGTGCGCCGCCGATGAGCTGCCGGCGCGACAGATGCTGGTTCATGGATACCCCCTCGCAAGACCTGAGGGAGACTATGCAGGACGAAGGCTTCCCGGCAACGCGCGAGAGGTTTTGGCGGTATAGCCCGGGGTTGTGGGGCGTCTCCCGATCCCTTTTCAGTCACCCCGGCCCGAGACCGGGAGAGGGCGCGGAGATTCTACGGCGCGTCGTTGAACTGGAGCGAGGCGAGCTTGGCGTAAAGGCCGCCCTTCGCCACGAGCTCGGCGTGCGTGCCGGTCTCGACGATGCGGCCATCGTCCATCACGATGATGCGCCTGGCCGCGCGGACGGTGGCGAGGCGGTGGGCGATAACGAGGGTGGTGCGGCCCTGCATCAGATGCTCGAGCGCGTCCTGCACCAGCCGTTCGCTTTCGGCGTCGAGCGCGCTGGTCGCCTCGTCGAGCAGAAGGATCGGCGCGTCGCGGAGCAGCGCACGGGCTATCGCGAGGCGCTGGCGCTGGCCGCCCGAGAGGCGCGCGCCATCCTCGCCGAGGAAGGTCTCGAGGCCGTCGGGAAGGTCGCGCAGGAATTCGGCGGCATTGGCCGCCTCGGCGGCCTGCCAGATCTGTTCTTCGGTGGCGTCCCAGCGGCCGTAGCGGAGATTGTCGCGCGCGGAGGCGGCGAAGATCACCGTTTCCTGTGGCACCATCGCCATGCGCGCACGGACTTCGCCCGGATCGGCGGAGCGGACCGGGACGCCGTCGACGCGGACCTCGCCGCCTTCCGGATCGTAGAAGCGCTGGACGAGCTGGAAGAGCGTGGACTTGCCCGCGCCCGAGGGACCGACCACCGCGATCGTCTCGCCCGGTGCGACGGAGAG
This sequence comes from Sphingomonas sp., assembly GCA_035481255.1. Taxonomy (GTDB): domain Bacteria; phylum Pseudomonadota; class Alphaproteobacteria; order Sphingomonadales; family Sphingomonadaceae; genus Sphingomonas. The sequence continues at coordinate 2,488 of DATIGZ010000524.1, forward strand.
GGTGAAGTCCTCCAGCGCCGAGACTTCGGGGCGGGTGGGATAATGGAAGGTGACGTGGTCGAACTCGATCGCGCCCAATGCCGGAACGGGCAGCGGCACCGGATCGGCGGGGGCGGCGATGTCGGGTTCCTGTGCGAGCAGCTCGGCCAGACGGCTGGCGGCGCCCGAGGCGCGGAGCAGGTCGCCATAGACTTCGGTCAGCGCGCCGAACGCGCCGGTGACGAGGCCCGCGGTGATCACGAATGCGGTGATCGAGCCGCCGGAGATGCGCCCCTCCGACACGCCATAGACCGCGTCCCACATGATCAGGGTGATCGCGGTGAACAACGCGAAGATGACGAGCGCGGTCATCACCGCGCGGGTGGCGAAACGCTTGCGCGCGGTGGCGAAGCCGCGGTCGACGGCCGCCTGGAAGCGCTCACCCTCGCGACGTTCCTGCCCGAAGGCCTGAACGATCCGCATCGCGCCCAGGGTTTCCGAGGCGATCGCGCCGATATCCGCGACGCGGTCCTGACTGGTGCGCGAGAAGCGGCGCACGCGGCCGCCGAGCCACATGATCGGCAGCACGATCACCGGGATGCCGATGATCAGATAGGCCGCGATCTTGGGCGCGAGGACGAAGAGATAGACGGTGCCGCCGATTGCGATGAGCAGGTTGCGCAGCGCGACCGAGACGGTGGTGCCGACGATCTGCTCGACCACCGCGGTATCGGCGGTGAGGCGGCTGGCGATTTCCGACGGGCGGTTCTCCTCGAACCATTTGGGCGGCAGGCGGAGGAGATTGCGGTGCACCGCGGCGCGCAGGTCCGCGACGGTGCGCTCGCCCAGCCATGAGACGAAATAGAAACGCATCGCGGTGGCGAAGGCGAGCACGACGACGACCAGCAGCAGGCCCTGGAAATAGGCGCCGATCTGGCTGGGGTCCGCGTCGGGGCCGAAGCCCTTGTCGACGACTTCCTTGAAGGTGCGGGGGATCCACAGGGTGGCGCCGGCGGCGAGGATCAATGCGACGATCGCGAGGCCGAGCTGGAGCGGATAACGGCTGGTTTGGCGCCAGACGATCCCCAGGCTCGACAGCTTGCGGGGCGCGGGAGGGGTCGCGGGCTTCAGGTCAGGCTCGGCCATGGCCGCCGACTAGCGGGAAGCCGGCGCCAAGGGAACATCATTCCTGCCTCGAACATTGGGTATGTATGGACATTGCACCGCAGCAAGCCGGCGTTATAACCCCCTGCCACCGTTGTCAGACGGGATGCGTGGGGCGGGGACAGTAACGACCGATGTTGTATGATGCTTACGAGATGCAGCGTTCCATGCTGGCGGGCGCCAGCGCGCTGGCCAATTTCAGCGCCGGGCTGCTGAACAATCCTGCAAATCCCTTTGCTTACTTCGGCGGCGGGCCGATCCTCGCTTCGGCGCTGGAAGTGTTCGCGCATGCCGCCGCGCCGCGCGGCAAGCCCGATTTCGGGCTGGATTTCACGACGATCGACGGCAAGCGAATCGAGGTTCGCGAGGAGATCGTGCTGCGCAAGCCGTTCGGCCAGCTCAAGCGTTTCGTGCGTGAAGGCGTCGAGGGCGGCCCCAAGCTGCTGATCGTCGCGCCGATGAGCGGTCACTTCGCGACGCTGTTGCGCGGTACGGTCGAGCGGATGCTGCCGTCCGCTGACGTCTACATCACCGACTGGCGCGACGCGCGGCAGGTTCCGCTGGCGGACGGCCGCTTCGATCTCGACGACTATGTCGATTACGTGATCGAGTTTCTGGCGGCGATCGGGGCCGAGGGCGATACCCGTGCCCATGTGCTCGCGGTGTGCCAGCCGTCGGTGCCGGTCTATGCCGCGACCGCGCTGATGAACGCGGACAAGCACCCCAACCGTCCGCGCACGCTGACCATGATGGGCGGGCCGATCGACACGCGTGAGGCGCCGACTGCGGTCAACACGCTGGCGACCGAACGTCCGCACGCGTGGTTCGCGCAGAACGTCATCGCGACCGTGCCGGCGACCTATCCGGGCGCCGGGCGTCGGGTCTATCCGGGCTTTCTGCAGCTTGCCGGGTTCATGACGATGAATCTGGGCAGCCACATGATTTCGCACTGGGAGATGTTCAAGCATCTGGTGAAGGGCGATGGCGAGAGCGCGGATTCGACGATGCGCTTCTATGACGAATATCGCGCCGTCTGCGACATGACCGCCGAATTCTACCTGCAGACGATCGACGTGGTGTTCCAGGCGCATTCGCTGCCCAAGGGCGAGATGATGCACCGCGGCCGCCGAGTCGATCCCGCCGCGATCACCGACACCGCGCTGCTGGCCGTCGAGGGCGAGCGCGACGATATCTCAGGGCTGGGTCAGACCAAGGCCGCGCTGACGATCGCGAGCAAGCTGCCCGCCAAGATGAAGAAATACCATATGGCCCCGGGCGTCGGGCATTACGGCATCTTCAACGGGAGCAAGTGGCGCACCAAGATCGCGCCGGTGCTGGAAGAGTGGATCGCCAAGCATAGCTGAGGGGTGTTGAGTACGCCTGACGGCTCCTTAGCCGGGCGGGTGAATCTCAGTCGTAGCCGAGCATCACGAATTCATAGGTCAGGAAGGCGGTCAGCGCCCAGATCGCGATGACGATCGCCACGCCCCATTTGCTCACCGGGCGCGCGGCGGCGGCCTCCGCCGTGGCGCGATGTTCGGCAAGCAGCGCGGGCGGGACGAGGCGCGCGAACATCCATACGCCCGCCGGGATCAGAATCGCGTCGTCGAGCAGGCCGAGGACGGGGATGAAGTCCGGGATCAGGTCGATCGGTGAGAGCGCGTAGGCGGCGACCAGCAAGCCCACCAGCTTGGCGGCAAGCGGCGTGCGCGGATCGCGCGCGGCGAGCCAGACGGCGTGTGATTCGACGCGGATGCGATGGGCGATGCTGGGGCCGGGCATGGCCCCGGCTTCGCGGCCGCCGGAGCGCACGTCAAGCGGCGTCGTGAACCGGGCCCGTATATGATAAGGGTCGCGCATTCATTTCGGGAGGATCGGATGCGAACGACATTCATCGCCGGGTTGATGGCGACCAGCTGCATGGCCGCGGCGGGCATTTCCTTTGCCCAGTCCGATGTTGCGGCAGGCGGCAAGCCGGGCTGCGTGCTCGCCAAGGCGACGCCCACGCCGAGTCCGACGCCGAGCCCGAGCGGCGGCTCGGGCGGCGGGATCATGCCCAAGGCGACGCTGACCGCGCGCAAGACCGGGGGCGAGCAGCAGGATGCGGCGCCCGCGCCCGGTGGCAACAAGAAATGGGGCAATGTCGTCCTGAAGCGCGGGGCGGACGCCGCCGACTGTCCCAAATAGCGGGGGGAAACCCCGCCGTCAGGCCGGGGCGTGGCAGACGAACTCGACGAGCCGGTCGTCGGGATCGCGCAGATAGCCCGCATAGTAATTGGGATGGATATGCGGTGCGAGCGCGGGTGAACGGTCGAGCGTGAAGCCCGCGTCGCGCCCGATCGCGTAGATCGCGTCCACCGCGGGCCGGTCGGGCGCGGTGAAGGCATAATGGACCTCCGCCGACGGCTCTCCCTCCACCAGGAAAAAGTCGAGCCGCGTGCCGTCGCCGAAACCCTTGGCGGCGCCGTCCACGGTCAGCCGATAGCCGAGCGGGGCAAGCAGGGTCGCGTAGAAATGCAGCGTGCGGGCGAGGTCGGGGGTCTTGATCTCGAGATGGTCGAGCATGCTTGTCTCCTTGCTTGGAGGCATGCAGATAATGACGGAAGTCCGCGTATAGTGCGCGGTACTGACGATAATTTGATTGATATCGATCATAGGGTTCACTTGAATGATTGGAATCGATCATGGTTGCTGATCTGGATTCCGCCGATCGGCGGTTGCTCGCGCTGATGCAGGCGGACAGCGGTACGCCGATCAACGCGCTCGCGGACTCGACCGGGCTTTCCTCGGCATCGGTGCAGCGGCGGTTGCGGCGATTGCGCGAGCGTGGGGTGATCGCGCGCGAGGTGGCGGTGATCGACCCGGCCGCGGTTGGCCTGGGCATGAGCTTCGTCGTGATGGTCGAGCTTGAGCGCGAGCGGATCGATCAACTCGACGCCTTTCGCCGCAAGGTGCTGCGCGAGCCGCATGTTCAGCAATGCTATTATGTGACGGGCGAGGCTGACTTCGTGCTGATGTGCGTCACCCGCGACATGGCCGAGTTCGAGGAACTGACGCGGCGTTTGTTCTTCGGCGACGAGAATGTGCGGCGGTTTCGGACTTCGGTGGTGATGGGGCGGACCAAGGTCGGACTGACGCTGCCGGTCGAGTGAATGGCACGGCCGCGCTGCGCGCTATTGCTCAAGCTATGATATAATGTATCATGGCCCTTCGTCTTTAGGAGAGAGCATATGAAGGCATTGGTGGCAACCCTGTTGCTGAGCGGCGTGCTGCTCGCGACGCCCGCTTCCACGCGGACCGCGCCGCTCGCGTCGCCGCTGCTGGGCAGCTGGGCGGTGGATCTGTCGCGCCTGCCGATGCCGCCCGAGGCGCGGCCGAAGAGCGTCACGATCCGTTACAGCGATGCCGGGGGCGGCAAGTGGCGGACGAATGTCGACGTGATCCGCCCGGACGGATCGGAGGATCATGCCGCGGGCACCCACGCGCTCGACGGTACGTCCGCACCGGTGACAGGCAATTTCGAGGCGGACACCGCCGCGGCGCGCCTGCCTGAGCCCAACGTGCTGATCATGGCGCTGGCCAAGGGCGGCATCCCCGCCTCGACGCGCGTCTATACCGTGGCGCCCGACGGCAAGACGATGACCGAGGTCGCGGTCTATTTCCGCGACGGCCAGCCGGTGATGCGGACCAACCACTTCACGCGGGTGAAGTAGGCGGCGGTTGTCCGCCTGTCGAGGGTGGCACGGCTGGCTTTCGGCGGTGCTTCTCCACGAATGAGAGGAGCGCCGGGGCGTCGATCGCGCCGACCGCAATCGCGCGCACGAAAAAGCCGGCGGATCGCTCCGCCGGCTTCTCGTTCGTTGAGGATTGAGGCTCAGAGAACCTCGAACAGCCCCGCCGCACCCATGCCGCCGCCGACGCACATGGTGACGACGACGTACTTGGCGCCGCGGCGCTTGCCCTCGATCAGCGCGTGGCCGGTGCAGCGCGCGCCGGTCATGCCATAGGGATGGCCGATCGAGATCGAGCCGCCATTGACGTTGAGCAGCTCGTTGGGGATGCCGAGCTTGTCGCGGCAATAGAGGACCTGCACCGCGAACGCTTCATTGAGCTCCCACAGGCCGATATCGTCCATCTTGAGATTGAAGCGATCGAGCAGCGCCGGGATCGCGAAGACCGGGCCGATGCCCATCTCGTCAGGCTTGGTGCCCGCGACCGCCATGCCGACATAGCGGCCGAGCGGGGTCAGGCCGCGCTTCTCGGCGAGCTTTTCCTCCATCAGCACCGAGGACGAGGAGCCGTCGGAAAGCTGGCTGGCGTTGCCCGCGGTGATGACGCCGTTGGGGATCACCGGCTGGAGCGCCTGAAGCCCTTCCAGCGTGGTGTCGGCGCGGTTGCCCTCGTCCTTGGTGAGGGTGACTTCCTTCTGCGAGACCTCCTTTGTCTCCTTGTTGACGACGTTCATCGTCGCGGTGACGGGAACGATCTCGTCGTCGAACTTGCCCGCGGCCTGCGCGGCGGCGGTGCGCTGCTGCGACTGGAGGCCGTATTCGTCCTGCGCCTCGCGGCTGATGCCATAGCGCGCGGCGACCACTTCGGCGGTCTGGAGCATCGGCATGTACACGTCGTTGTGCATCGCCAGCAGTTCGGGATCGGGCGCGACGCGCATCTGCGGGGTCTGGACGAGACTGATGCTCTCGACGCCGCCGCCGATGGTGATGTCCATATTGTCGACGATGATCTGCTTGGCGGCGGTGGCGATCGCCATCAGGCCGCTGGCGCACTGACGGTCGATCGACATGCCCGAGACGCTGACGGGCAGCCCGGCGCGCAGTGCCGCCTGACGCGCGATGTTGCCGGCCTGATGCCCCTGCTGGAGCGCGGCGCCGAAGACGACGTCCTGCACTTCGCCGCCGTCGATCCCGGCGCGCTGGACGGCGGCCTCGATCGAGCGGGCGGCGAGCGTCTGTGCCGGCAGCGCGTTGAACGCGCCGCGATAGGCGCGGCCGATCGGAGTGCGGGCGGTGGAGACGATGACGGCGGAACGCATGGGGTGGCTATCCTCTTCTTCTGATCGTTAGACGAAAATCTGGCTGATCCATTCGGCGATCATCGCGGGCTTGGCCTCGCCCTCGATCTCGACGGTGAACTCGACGGTCTGCTGCCACTGGCCGGGGCGCTTCTCGGCCAGCTCCAGTGTCTTGAAGCGGCCGCGGACGCGCTTGCCCGAGCGGACGGGGGTCAGGAAGCGGACTTTGTTGCCGCCGTAATTGACTCCCATCTTCACCCCTTCGATCCGCGGCTGCGGGGTAAGCGAGTTGAGCAAGGGCATCAGCGACAGCGTCAGGAAGCCGTGTGCGATGGTGCCGCCGAAGGGCGTCATCGCTGCCTTGGCGGGGTCGACATGGATGAACTGGTGATCGCCCGTCGCCTCGGCGAACTTGTCGATCATGTCCTGCGTCACCTCGACCCAGCCGGATACGCGCTCCTCGCCCGTGCGGGCGGCGAGCTGCTGGATCGTCACGGTCTCCGCGTCGGCCATATCGGTTCCTGTTGGTGTCCCGGCGCATGTAGGCGCAACCCGCTACCTTCCGCAAGGGGAAGCCTACTGAAAACGCGAAAACAGGAGCTTACGTAACGTAAATCCGGGCGATTGAGTCCAAACCCGATCTTCTAAAAGGTGATGCTGCGCGAATCGGGGATCTTGCGAACGGGTGTGCTTGACGAGGCGGCGCAGGAATGCGTCAAATCCGGGAGCAGTTTGGGGGAACAGCATGACATATTCGACTCGTACCGCATTCCTGGCACTTGCGCTGCTGAGCGCGCCGCCGGTGCTCGCGCAGCAAGGCGCCGCGGCGCCGGCGGTTTCGATCGAGATCGACAAGCAGCTTCCCGCCGATGCAAAGGCGTTTCTGCGCAGCCTGAAGCCGGTGGCCGGCGATGTGCGGATCGACGCGGCCAGGGCGGTGCTGCATCTGGGCGATCGCTATTACTTCCTGCCTGCCACCGACGCGAAGCGCGTGCTGACCGAAGCATGGGGCAACCCGCCCCAAGCCGTGGGTGACGTGCTGGGTCTGGTGATGGAGAAGGGCAAGTCGCCGCTCGACGATGCCTGGGGAGCCGTGATCACCTATCGCGACACCGGCTACGTATCCGATGCCGATGCCACGGGGCAGGATTATGATGCGGTCCTCCAGTCGCTGAAGGAAGGCGAGGCGGAGGAGAATGAGCAGCGCAAGGCGGCGGGCTTCCCGACGCTCAACCTGGTCGGCTGGGCACAGCCGCCGTCCTACAACGCCGCGGCGCATTCGTTGATCTGGGCGCGCGAGCTGGCGTCGAGCGACAGCAAGACTCACGGCCTCAACTATGACGTGCGCTTGCTCGGTCGCTCGGGGGTGCTGAGCCTGAACATGGTGGCGACGATGCCGATGCTGGCGGAGGTACGCGCGGCGGCGAACAGCTTCGGGCAGGCGGTCGATTTCGAGACCGGCGCCCGTTATGCCGACTATAACGCGGCGACCGACAAGGCGGCGGGTTATGGCCTGGCCGGGCTGGTCGGCGGTGGGGCGGCCGTGGCCGTGGCGAAGAAGGCCGGGATCCTCGTGCTGCTCGCCAAGTTCTGGAAACTGATCCTGGTCGGCGCCGTCGCGCTGGGCGCCGGAGCGATGACGATGATCCGCCGGCTGTTGGGCCGGCGCGAGGAAGACGGCGACCTTTGAAGCGGCCCTATCCTTCGATCTGGTTCTTACCGGACCCGGCGGGCGGCCGCTCGCTTTCCGGATAGGGGTAGATCAGCGTGCCGTCGGGCGCGGCGGTGTAGGCGGTCTGGGTCGGATAGGGGATGGTGATCCCTTCGGCGGCGAAGCGGCGGAGAATTCCGATCATCACGCGGTCGCGGGTCGCATGCGCCTTGTCCCAGTCGTTGCCGTGCAGATCGAACTCGAGCACCAGATCGACCGAACTCGCGCTGAAGGCGTTGTAGCTGGCGCGCGCGACCTTTGCGCCCGCGGCTTCGACGATCTCGCGCAGCATCGCGGGGATGCGTTCGAGCGTCTCGGGCGGAGTCTCATAGGCGACGCCGATCGGCAGGCTGATGCGGATATGATCGCGCATGCTGGTGTTCTGGATCTCCTTGTCCAGCAGCTGCTTGTTGGCGATGATCCGCTCCTCGCCGGTGAAGGCGCGGATGCGGGTCGATTTGAGCCCGATCGCCTCGATCGTGCCCTTGGTCTGGTCGTAGGCGATGTTGTCGCCGCGGCGGAACGGGCGGTCGAAGATGATCGCGAGCGCCGCGAACAGATCGGCGAAGATGCCCTGCGCCGCCAGGCCGATGGCGATGCCGCCGACGCCGAGACCGGCGACGAGGCCGGTGACGTTGACCCCGAGATTGTCGAGCACCACCACCAGCGCGATCGCGAACAGCGCGAAGGTGACGAGCAGACGGATCAGGCCGAGCGCGGAGAGCAGCGCCTCACCATGGTAATTCTCGCTCTCGGTCCGTTTCTCGATCGCGCCGAGGATCACCTCGCGCGCCCAGATCGCGGCCTGAAACACCGCGGCGAGGGTGAAGAGGAAGTTGATCGTCCGGCCGAGCGCCTCGGGCGGGTTGGCGTAACCGCTGACCAGCTTGGCCGCGACCATGATGATGAAGAAATGGCCGGTGCGTGCGACGGTGCGGCCAAGGATCGTGCCCCAGCCCGCGGGGCCGACCGACTTCTCGCACAGCTTCATCCCCCAGCGGCGCAGAACATGCAGGATGACCACGATCAGCGCGGCGATTCCGGCGGCGATCAGGATCTGGAGCCAATGGCTCTGTATCCAGGCGATGCCGTCGGCGAAGAAGGCGCGCGTCTGCGTCTCGATCGCGGCGGCGTCGATCCCGGCGGCCTTTTCGGCGGCGGCGGTCTTGTTGGTCATTCGGGGTCCTTCAGGCGGCTCGAGCTGCAATAGCACCGGTCTCGAGAAAGGCGATCAGCCCGCGTTCGGCGCGGGTGAGGTGACGGGTGGCACGGGGCAAACTGAGGGTGTCGCGGAATGCCTGCTGCGCGTCCCGATCCTTGGCGAGGCCGATCAGGCAGGGATGGACATAGGATTTGCGGGCGATCGCGGGGGTGTTGCCGAGCGCCTGCGTCACCGGCTCGAGCATCGTGTTGAGGCCGATATGGCCGTCGGCATTCGCCAGCGCTTCGAACGCGATCGCGCTGGCGCCCCATGTGCGGAAATGCTTGGCCGTGAAATCGTCCCCCATCGCCTCGCGGATATAGTCGTTGACGTCGGTCGAGGTCACCGGGTGCGCTTCGCCCGCGTCGTCGAGCCAGCCGAACAGATGCTGGCCGGGCAAATCGTGGCAGCGCTTGACGAAGTTGCGCAGACTGTTGTCGGTAAGGGTAAGCGTGCGCAGCTGGCCGGACTTGGCGCGGTACTGGAGCCTGAGCGTGCCGGGGGTGAGCTTGGCGTGACGCTTGCGCAGCGTGGTCGCGCCGAAGCTCTTGTTCGCTTTGGCATAACCCTCATTCCCGACGCGGACATGCCCGCGGTCGAGCAGGCGGACCACCGCCGCGACAGCGCGCTCCTTCGACAGCGAGCGTTTGCGCAAATCGGTCTCGATGCGGGCGCGGAGCTTGGGGAGAAGGTGGCCGAAGGCGGCGCAGCGGTCGTATTTCGCGGCCTCCTGCGCGGCGCGGAATTCGGGGTGATAGCGATATTGCTTGCGCCCGCGATCGTCGATGCCGGTGGCCTGGAGGTGCCCGTTGGGATGCGGGCAGTACCACGCATCGACATAAGCGGGAGGCAGGCCGACCGCGTTGAGCCGGTCGATCGCGTCGCGGTCGGTGATGCGCTTGCCTTCGGCGTCCCAATAGCCCCAGCCGTGCCGCATCTTGCGCCGCGTAATGCCCGGCCGGCTATCGTCGCAATATCGCAGGCCGCGCTTCATCTGTTTGAGAATGCGCGTCCCGCCGCATCGTTCCGGAACCCCTGCGCGGCGCGGCGGTTGGGGGAAGGCCAAGCAGGAGAGACGCGATGACCGACCTGACAAAGGCGCGCGTGCTGATGATCGCGACCGACGGGTTCGAGGAATCCGAACTGATGAAGCCGCGTCAGGCGCTGCTCGACGCGGGGGCGAGGGTGGTACTGGCCTCGCTCAAGATGGATCCGATCCGGGGCGAGACGGCAGGTGAGAAGGGAGCGGCGATCCCCCCCGACGCGTTGGTCGCGGATATGGACAGCGGCGATTTCGATGCGCTGGTGCTGCCCGGCGGGGTGGGCAATCCCGACCGGTTGCGGCTCGACCGGCGAACGGTGGAGCTGGTGCAGGAGTTCTTTGACGACGGAAAGGTCGTGGCCGCGATCTGCCACGCGCCGTGGCTGCTGGTCGAGGCCGATATAGTCGACGGCCGGCGAGTGACGGGCTGGCCGTCGGTACGCACCGATCTCGCCAACGCCGGTGCGACCGTGGTGGATGCCGAAGTGGTGATCGACGGCAACCTCATCACCAGCCGCAAGCCCGATGACATCCCGATGTTCGTCGATGCGATTAAGTCGCTCCTCGCCGAAGAGCTGGAGGCGGCGGTGGAGTGAGGGGGCTTTTTAACGCTCTGCGCGCATAAGTCCGCGAAACCTTCGCGGAGTCTCTCCATGCGCCTCGCTCTGTCATTAGCCGTTCTGCTCGCCACCACCGCACCCGCGCTGCCGCAGGGGCAAAGCGCGGCGTTTATCGTGCAGGAAACCGGCCGCGGCTATGCCTCGCTGCAGGAAGCCGTATCGGCGATCGGCGAGGGACGCGGGACGATCAAGATCGCGCCGGGACGCTATGGCGACTGCGCGGTGCAGGAGGCAGGGGAGATCAGCTTCGTGTCCGAAGTGCCGGGCAAGGCGATCTTCGACCGCGCGATTTGTGAGGGTAAGGCGACTTTGGTGCTGCGCGGCCGCGGCGCGAAGGTCGACGGGATCGTGTTCATGCGCACACTGGTCGAGGACGGCAACGGCGCCGGCATACGGCTCGAGACGGGCAACCTCCACGTCACCAACGCGATGTTCATCGATGGCCAGTGCGGAATCCTGACCGCGAGCTTCCCGCAGGGACGGATCACCATCGAACGCTCAACCTTCGCCGGGCTGGGCAAGGATCCGACAGGCAATGGCGCGCACGCGCTGTACATCGGCGACTATGGCTCGCTGCGCATCGTCCAGTCGCGCTTCGAGCGCGGGACCGGCGGGCACTACGTCAAGTCGCGCGCGCCGCGCGTTGAGATCCTCGATTCGAGCTTCGACGACAGTCAGGGCCGCAACACCAACTATGCGATTGACCTGCCAAACGGCGCCAGCGGCCGGATCGCGGGCAACGCGTTCGAACAGGGGCCTAACAAGGACAATTATTCGACGATGATCGCGGTCGCGCCGGAAGGGGCCAAGCACAGCTCGGCCGGCCTGACGATCGAGGGCAACAAGGCGTGGCTCTCGCCCGCTTTCGAGAACCGTACGACATTCGTCGGCAACTGGTCGCGCGACACCGTGGTGGTACGGAACAACGAGTTGGCGGACCGGATCGCCCCGACCGCACAGCGCTGAGGCGCTAGAGTCCCACGCCACCGGCGACGCGCAGCTCGACCTGACTGTCGAAACCGGCGATCAGCGGGCGGCCCCTGGTGATCGCGGCCTGCACCGCGGGGAGCTGGAGCGAGGCCTTATGGCTTTCCGCGCTGTCCCACACTTCGGTGATCCAGATCGCGTCGGGCTCCTTGATGTCCTCGGCGACGATATAGGCGAGGCAGCCGGGCATCTCGCCGGTGCCCGCGAGCAAGATCGCGATAAGTTCCGCCCGCTTGCCGGGTACGGCGCGCATCTTGCCGAGCAGGCCATATTTGGATTCTTCCATCGCCAGCGCACCTCCCGGTAGAAAAAGCAACGACCCGGCCGCGCCGATCACGGTGCGCCGGGTCGTCATGGCCGTAGGCCGGCCTGAAACCATGCGCCCCGCGCCCGCGCCCCGCAACCGGGACGAAGCCCGGCAGCGACAGCCGCAAGCGCCGGGGCGCAAGTCATTGGATCGACATCACTTGGCGAGGTTCCGCAGCACGTACTGCAGGATGCCGCCGTTGAGGAAATACTCAAGCTCGTTGACGGTATCGATGCGGCAGCGGGTGAGGAAGGTTTCGCTCGAACCGTCGGCACGGGTCAGCTTGACCTCGACATCCTGACGCGGGCGGAGGTTCGCCACGCCGAGAATCGTGAAGGTCTCGCTGCCGTCGAGCGTGAGCGTGGTGCGGTCCACGCCCTCGGCGAACTGCAGCGGAAGCACGCCCATGCCGACCAGGTTCGAGCGGTGGATACGCTCGAAGCTCTCGGTGATGACGGCGCGGACGCCGAGCAGGTTGGTGCCCTTGGCCGCCCAGTCGCGCGAGGAGCCGGTGCCATATTCCTTGCCCGCGACGATGACGAGCGGGGTGCCGTCGGCCTTGTGACGCATCGCGGCGTCATAAATCGGCATCGTCTCGCCATTGTACGAGGTCATGCCGCCTTCGACGCCCGGCACCATTTCGTTGCGGATGCGGATGTTGGCGAAGGTGCCGCGGACCATGACATTGTCGTTGCCGCGACGCGCGCCGTAGCTGTTGAAGTCCGACTTCGAAACCTGACGCTCCATCAGCCACTTGCCCGCCGGGCTGTCGGCCTTGATCGAACCGGCCGGCGAGATGTGGTCGGTGGTAATCGAGTCCGCGAGGATCGCGAGCGGCTTCGCCTCGACGATGTCGGCGACGGGCGCCGGGGTCATCGTCATGCCCTCAAAATAGGGCGGGTTGGCGATGTAGGTCGACGCGGCGGGCCAGCTATAGGTCGCCGAGCCTTCGACGGCGATCTTCTGCCAGTGGGTGTCGCCGAGATAGACGTTGCCGTAGCGCGACTTGAACATCTCCGAATCGATGCTGGCGTTGATCACGCCCTGCACTTCCTCGTTGGTGGGCCAGATGTCCTTGAGATAGACGGGGCCGTCGGTACCTTCGCCGATCGGGGTCTCGACCATATCCTCGGTCACCGTGCCCTTGAGCGCGTAGGCGACGACCAGCGGCGGGGACGCCAGGAAGTTGGCGCGCACGTCGGGCGACACGCGGCCCTCGAAGTTGCGATTGCCCGACAGGACCGAGGCGGCGACGATGTCGTTGCCGTTGATCGCATCCGAGATCGGCTGAGCCAGCGGGCCGGAGTTGCCGATGCAGGTGGTGCAGCCATAGCCAACCAGGTTGAAGCCGATCGCGTCGAGATCTTCGCTGAGGCCGGCCTTGTTGAGATAGTCGGTCACGACCTGCGACCCGGGAGCGAGCGAGGTCTTGACCCAGGGCTTGCGCGTCAGGCCCTTGGCGCGCGCTTTCCGCGCGACGAGGCCGGCGGCGATCAGCACCGAGGGGTTGGAGGTGTTGGTGCACGAGGTGATCGCGGCGATCACGACGTCGCCGTCGCCGATGTCGTGGTCCTTGCCCTCGACCGCGACGCGGTGGCCGTTCTCCTTGCCATAGACCTTGAACAGGTCGCCGTTGAACACTTCGTCGACCTTGTTGAGGCTGACGCGGTCCTGCGGGCGCTTGGGGCCGGCGAGCGATGCGGTGACGGTTGCCATGTCGAGCTCAAGCGTGTCGGTGAACACGGGGTCGGCCATGTCGTCATAGCGCCACATGCCCTGCGCCTTGCTATAGGCTTCGACCAGCGCGACGGTCTCGTCGCTGCGGCCGGTGAGGCGCATGTAATCGAGCGTCTTGTCGTCGATGCCGAAGAAGCCGCAGGTCGCGCCATATTCGGGCGCCATGTTGGCGATCGTCGCGCGATCGGCGAGGGTCATCGTCGCGAGGCCGGGGCCGAAGAATTCGACGAAGCGGCCGACCACGCCCTTGGCGCGCAGCATTTGGGTGACGGTCAGCACCAGGTCGGTGGCGGTGATGCCTTCCTGCAGCTTGCCGGTGAGCTTGAAGCCGATCACCTCGGGGATGAGCATCGACACCGGCTGGCCGAGCATCGCGGCCTCCGCCTCGATGCCGCCCACGCCCCAACCGAGTACGCCGAGGCCGTTGACCATCGTGGTGTGGCTGTCGGTGCCGACCAGCGTGTCGGGATAGGCGACGGTCGCGCCGTCGGCGGCCTGCGACGTCCACACCGCGTCCGAGACATACTCAAGGTTCACCTGGTGGCAGATGCCGGTGCCCGGGGGAACGACCGAGAAATTGTCGAGCGCCTTCGAACCCCATTTCAGGAACTCGTAGCGTTCCATGTTGCGCTGATACTCAAGATCGACGTTGTCGGTGAACGCCTTGGGCGTGCCGAATTCGTCGACCATCACCGAGTGATCGATGACGAGATGGACGGGAACCTGCGGGTTGATCTTGGCCGCATCGCCGCCGAGCTTGGTGATCGCGTCGCGCATCGCCGCGAGGTCGACCACGCAGGGCACGCCGGTGAAGTCCTGCATCAGCACGCGGGCGGGACGGTACTGGATCTCACGCTCCGGCGCGTTGGGGTTGTTCTGCCAGTCGACGATCGCCTGGGCGTCCTCGGTCGTGACGGTGACGCCGTCCTCGAAGCGGAGCATATTCTCCAGCAGCACCTTCATCGAGAAGGGCAGGCGGCTGACGTCGCCCAATTTCGCGGCGGCCTTCTCGAAGCTGTAGAAGCTGTAGCTCCTACCGCCGACGGTGAGCGTGTCGCGCGTTCCGAGGCTGTCCTGGCCGATGGCTGTCATCTGTGCGGGTCCCTTTCCCAATCTGTGTGCCACCGGAGCGGCGTGGGGGGAGCGGCTGCTAACAGAGCCGCACGGGCGCGCCGGTGTGATGCGAATGCGAAGATTCGCGAGGGCCGATAGCAGGGGAGG
>DATIGZ010000525.1:0-5936 GCA_035481255.1 Sphingomonas sp.
GAGCGGCCGCCTCGATCAAGCGCAGGCGCAGCAGGCCGGCTGCGTCGAAGCTGCCGAGCCGCGTGCCGGTCTCGACCGGGGCGAGGTCGGACAGCCAATGCGCTGCGTCCTGTACCGCGCCGATCGATGCGGTGGTGAAGACGCCCGACCGCAACAGGACCGGAGCACCGGGCGGGCAGTCGACTGCGAAGCCATCGAACGCGGCGAAGACACGGCCGGGGCGGGCGTCCGCATAGGTTGCGTGCGCCGCGCCGAGTGTCGCCAGTACGGAAGGGGAGGCGAGGCAGCGGCCAAGTGCGATGACGACCAGCGCTTCCTCGACGGCGCCGAGGCCGAGACCGCCCGCATCTTCGCGCACGCCCATGTCGAACAGGCCGAGCGCATCGAGCGACGCCCAGGTCGCGGCGTCCTCATCGACGTTGCGGTGCAGACGTTCGACGGGAAGAAGCGGCGCGATCGAATCGACGAAGGAATCGGCGAGCGCGCGCTGGTCGCGACTGGGCTGGTAGATGGCGGTCATGGAATCCTCTCAATCGGCTCTGTTGCTAGCGCCGGCCCGGGCAGGCGTATTGACGCCGCGGGACGCAGTTTCGACGTCAGCCGACAGGCTCACGCGGCCTCGGCCCGCGCGGCGCGGCGGAGCTGAATCGGCGAGGCCGTGAACCAGCGGTAGCAGCTGCGCGACAGCACCGAGGCTTCGGAATAGCCGAGCTTCTCCGCGACCTGCATCAGCGGGAGGTCGGACTGACTGAGGTAGCGCAACGCCACCTCGCGCCGGACTTCGTCCTTGATCCCCTCGAACGACATGCCCTCCGCGCGCAGGCGGCGCTGGAGCGTGCGGGGGTGAAGGCACAGCTCGCTCGCGATATGCTCGCTGGTGCAGCGGCTGGAGCCGAGATGGCCGACGACCAGAGTGCGCACGCGCGCGTGGAGCGGCGGCATCGCGGCGGGATAGTTGGTGTCGATGAAGGCGGTCGCCATCTCATAGACCTGCTCGTCGGGGTCGCCGATCTTGCATAGCAGATCGTCCTCGGTGAGAACGAAACCGTCCATTTCCTGCCCAAAGCGGACCTCGCAGCCGAACGCGTCGCGATACGCCTTGAGCGGGGCCTGCGGCTCGTGCCGGAAGTGTACTCGCCGCGCACGCGCCGTACCGCCCGAGATATCGGTGACGTTGAGGTGTGCGAGCATCACCGCATGCTCGACCACCTGGCGCGTGTCGGCGGGCCGGTCGAGCAGGATCTCGAGTCCGACGAACAGGATATGCTGCGCGCGATCGGGACGAAAGCGCACGCGGGTGGCGAGGCTGTAGGCGTGGATATGCCGGGCGCAGTAGCCGAGCGCCTGCCCCACGGTCTGCGAATTCTTCATCACAACACCGACGGGGCCGATCACCTTGCCGCCGCGCTGGCGCTGGGCGAGGCGAATGCCGAAGTCGGGGACGCCGAGCCGGTCGGCGCAATGGGCGAGGATCTGCACGAAGGCGCGGTATTCGAGCACGGGTCCGCGCCCCCCGGCCTCAGCTGACGCGATGCCATATTCTGTCAGAAATTCGTCCGGATTACTTTGGAGTTCACGGACCAGCTCAGGGAAGCCGGTCAGCGCCTGCGAATGGACGGCGTCGAACCCTGTAGCTCGGGATTCTACTCCCTCTTCACTCTCCGGCAGGAGAATTGCCGCCATCGCGCCCATTGTTCTCTCCACTTCGATTTTATCGTCAGGGTTGTCCGTATAATGCAACCATGCGACAAGGATCGCAAGTCGGTTGCGGCGCGGTGCTTGTCGCGCGCCATCAAGACGGCGCCGCAAGTGACGGCGTAGCGGGAGAGGGTGATGACGATGCTTGCAAATCGCGCGCCGCGAGGGCGGGGCTAGACGATGGAGTTCGGCTGGAGCCCCGAACAGGATGCGCATCGCGCGCGGATCCGCGATCTGCTGCGCGACACGCTGCCCGCGGATTGGGAGGAGCTGTCGGTCCATGGGCCGGGCAGCGATTACCAGACCGATTACTCGCGCGAATTTTGCAAGCTGCTGGCCGACCAGGGCCTGCTGATCCCGCACTGGCCCGTTTCGCAGGGCGGCGAGGACATGCCGGTATGGCACCAGTTCATTCTGGGCGAGGAGATGTGGGCCGCGGGTGAGCCGCGCGGCGCGCAGTACATGAACGTCAACTGGGTCGGCCCGGTGCTGATGAAATACGGCACGCCGGAACAGATGGAGCGATATCTGGCACCGGTGCGCGCAGGTGAAGCGATCTGGTGTCAGGGCTTCTCCGAACCCTCGGCGGGGTCAGACCTGGCCGCGCTGCGCACTGCCGCGGTGCCGGTGGACGGTGGTTATCGCGTCAGCGGCGCCAAGATTTGGACCAGCTATGCCGGTAAGGCCGACACCTGTTTCCTTCTCGCGCGCGTGCCGGCGAGCGAGGGTGGCGCGGCGGGGAAGGGCGGTATCGTCATCCTGCTCACCGACATGCGCTCGCCCGGCATCCAGGTGAAGCAAATCCCCGCGTTGGTCGGCGAAGGCGATATCCATGAGGTCTTCTTCGACGAGGTGTTCGTGCCCGCGGCCGACCGGCTGGGCGAGGAAGGGCAGGCGTGGGAAATCATCAACTTCGCGCTGGCGAACGAACGCACCGGCATCGCCCGCTACGAATTCTCCCGCCGCATCCTCGACCGCGCGGTTGAAAAGCTGAAGGATGAGGGGCGCTGGGGCGATCCGGTAGTGCAGGACCGTGCGGGGCGTGCGCTGATGCTGTGCGAGGCGGCGCGGATGCTGGTCTATCGCGTGGTCGACGCCAAGGCGCACGGATCGCCGCCTGACGCCTATCCCAGCGTGGCGCGCTGGGCGGTGGTACAGGCCGACAATGGCGTGAACGACTTCCTGACCGAGTTCCTGCCCGACGGGCTGCTCGGCGGCGATCATGTGCAGCAGGCACATCACCAGCGCGCGATCGCCGCAGGCGTCGCATCCGGCGCGGCGGAGGTCCAGCTCAACCTGATCGCGCGCCGCTGGCTCGAACTGCCGGG
Source organism: Sphingomonas sp. (assembly GCA_035481255.1). Taxonomy (GTDB): domain Bacteria; phylum Pseudomonadota; class Alphaproteobacteria; order Sphingomonadales; family Sphingomonadaceae; genus Sphingomonas. Next base: position 3,027 of record DATIGZ010000525.1, read on the forward strand.
GGAGGCGCGGCGATGAACTACGAGCTGAACGACGATCAGGCGGGCATCCTTGCCGGGCTGGATCAGTTGCTCGCCGCGCATGCCGGGGGGGCGAGCGGCGAGCCGGAGAATTTCTTCTATGGCGCAGCGCTCGACACTGCTTTGGCGGAATCGGGTTTTCTCGACATCGCGCGGATCGATGGGTTCGGTCCGCTCGACGCGGCATTGGTGGTCGAGCGGTTGGCGCGGCTGCCGCAGGTGGTGGAGGCGGCCGCGTCGGCACTGATCGCGCCGTTGCTTCCATTGGAGCCGGGGGAGCGTCCGCTTGCGCTGGTCAGTGGCGATGCGACACGGCCGGCGCGGTTCCTGCCGGTAGCGAGGCATTTGCTGGTGCTACGTCAGAACGATGCGCTGCTGGTGTCGATGGAAGGGACTTCCATCGAACCGGTCGAGAGCCTGATGGCCTATCCCTATGGTCGATTGGATTCGCTCAATGGCCTTTCGGCACAGACGCTCGCCAACGCCGTCGATATCCGCCGCCGTTGGCGCATTGCGCTCGCCGCGGAGGCGGCCGGCTGTATGGCGGCGGCGCTCGACACCGTAATCGAGCATGTCCGCACGCGGCAGGCGTTCGGGCGCCCGCTCGGCGCGTTTCAGGCGATCCAACACCGGCTGGCGATGGCGGCGGAAACTGCGGAATCGGCGAAATGGCTCGCCTTCCGTGCGGCGTGGTCCGACTGCGAGGCGGACGCGGCGATCGCCGCTGGCTTCGTGCAAGAGCGGATCGCGCGCTTCACTTATGATCTTCACCAGTTTTCGGGAGCGATGGGTTTGACGCTGGAATTTCCGCTGCACCTCTGGACCTACCGTCTGCGCGCGCTCGCCGGGGAGCTTGGCGGCGCGAGCATGCAGGCGCGCGCCGCGGCGCAGGCCGTGTGGGGTGTGGCATGAGCGAGAGCATCGACGCATTCCGCCAGCGCGCGCGCAACTGGCTCGAAGCCAATGTCCCCGCTGAAAAGACTCCGCTCGAGGGTAAGCCGCTGCGCGACTATGTGCTGGCGTGGCAGCAGACTCAGGCCAGGGGTGGTTGGGCCGGGCTTGCCTGGCCCAAGGAGCATGGCGGCTGCGGGTTGTCGGTGCTGGAGCTGATCGTCTGGTTCGAGGAATATGCGCGGGCCAAGGCGCCGCCGGTGCTCGACGCGTCGTTTGTAGGCCTCAACCATGCCGGACCGACGCTGATCGCGTGCGGGACCGAGGAGCAGAAGGCGTTTCACCTGCCGCAATTGCTGGAGGGGCGAGCGATCTGGTGCCAGGGTTTCTCGGAACCGGGATCGGGTTCCGACCTTGCCTCGTTGCGCACGCGAGGCGTGGTGGATGGCGATCATCTGGTGGTCAACGGGCAGAAGATCTGGACGAGTTTCGCCGATACGGCCGACTGGCAGGAGTTGCTGGTGCGCACCGATCCCGATGCCAAGACTTCGGGCGCGCTGAGCTGGGTGATCTGTCCGATGGACACGCCGGGGATCACCGTGCGGCCGATCCAGACGATGGCCGGGGCGCACAAATATTGTGAGGTGTTCTACGACGATGTGCGCATCCCCCTGTCGAATGTCGTCGGGGGGCTGAACAATGGTTGGGCGACGGCGATGGCAACGCTCGGTTTCGAGCGCGGTACCGCAAGTCTCGGCATCATCATCGCCAATGCGCTGAAGGTCGACGAGATGCTGGGTGATTGCCCGGCGAGCCGTCCGCAGATGCGCGTGCGGCTCTCACAGCTCCGTGTCGAGGCGGCGGCGGTACGTGCGATGGCATATCGGCTGGCGCTCGACTCCGAAGAGGGGGTTCCCGATGCGCGCGGATCGATGGTGCGTCTGGCCTTTGCCGAACTGGCGCAGCGGATCAGCGCCGCGGCGATCGACCTGTATGGAATCGCTTCGCCGCAGGTCGCCGGATATCATGGCTGGGGCCATGAATATCTCGACGCCTTTTCAGAAACCATCGCGGGCGGCACGGCGGAGATCCAGCGTAACATCATCGGCGAGCGGGTCTTGGGGCTGCCGAGAGGACCGCGGTAGCTCAGCGCGCGTTGGGGTCCGGATTCCATATCGGCTTGCGCTTCTCCCCGAACGCCTTGGGGCCTTCGGTGAAGTCGGGATGCGCCCAGTGCGATTTGAGCAATTCCCAACCATAGTCGGGAGCGACCGGATCGCTGAGTTCGGTCGTCGCCCAGATCGCGCGCTTTGAAAGCGCCATGGCTTGCGGCGAGTTTTCGCTGATCGTCGCGGCCAGTTCGCGCGCTTTGGCGAGGGCGGCCGCGGGGGTGGGCTCGAGCAGGTCGACCATGCCCAGCATCCATGCGCGCTGCGCGTTCATGCGGTAGCCGCGGCCGGCCAGGCCCATCAGCAGCGCCGCGCCAAGACCCGCGCGGCGCGCGATCCCCTGGCTTTCCAAGCCGGAGACCTGACCGACCGAGACATGGCTGTCCATGAATTCGGCGGTCTCGCTCGCCACGATGATATCGCAGTCGGCGACGAAGTGCAGCCCACCGCCGTTGACGAGCCCGTTGACCGCGCAGATCACCGGCTTGGTCATGTGCATCATGCGGGGGGTGAAGCGGTTGGCGACCGCGTAGGGCTGGTTGTTGAGGCCGCCGACGCCGACCTCGAGCGCGCTGACATCGGCCCCGGTGCAGAAATGACGCTCGCCCGCGGCGGTCAGCAGCACGACGCGGACGTCGCGATCCCGCTCCAGCGCGCCCCAGGTTTCCTCAAGCGCCTTCATCATCGCCGGGCTGATCGAGTTACCGCGGTCGGGGCGGTTGAGCGTCACTTCGGCGATGCCGTCGGCGATCGCGACCAGCAACGGGGGCGGGGCGTCCGCCGCCTGTTCATACGCCTTGGTCATGGTCGCTCTCCCGGATGTGTCGGGGAG
>DATIGZ010000526.1:0-15735 GCA_035481255.1 Sphingomonas sp.
GTTCAAGCGTTCCTCGGCATCCGCTACGGCAACGACACCAGCCGCACCCGCTTCCGTCCCGCCACAGCGCCCGAAGTCAGCCGCGACACCCTCACCGCCACCGCCTTCGCCGCAAGCTGCCCGCAGTCGAGCCGCATCGCCAACCAGCATGAGGACTGCCTGTTCCTCAACGTCTGGACCGCCGACGCCAATCCGCGCGCGCGCCGTCCGGTGATGGTCTATTTCCACGGCGGCGCCTACTCGAACGGCACGGTGATCGAGCCGCAGGTGTTCGGGGCGACGCTCGCCGAAAAGGGCGATGTCGTCGTCGTCACCGTCAACCACCGGCTCAACGCGCTCGGCTATCTCTACTTGGCGAGGCTCGACCCGCGCTTCCCCGACAGCGGCAACACCGGCCAGCTCGACCTGATCCTCGCGCTGCAATGGGTGCGCGACAACATCGCCGCGTTCGGCGGCGACCCGGCCCGCGTGATGGTCTTCGGCCAGTCGGGCGGCGGCGCGAAAATCGCGACCTTGATGGGCATGCCAGCGGCGAAAGGCCTGTTCCACCGCGCCGCGACCATGTCCGGCCAGCAGGTCACCGCCACCGGGCCGTTGAACGCCACCCGCCGCGCGCAGGCGCTGCTCGACCGGCTCAAGGCGAAACCCGGCGACCTCCCCGGCATGCCGGTCGAGAAGCTGATCGACGGCCTTCGCGCCGAAGACCCGATCCTGGGCGGCGGCGTCTATATGGGCCCGGTGCTCGACATGAAGTGGCTGACCCGCCACCCCTTCTGGCCCGACGCCAATCCGCTGGGCAACGGCATCCCGCTGATCCTCGGCAACACCCGCGACGAGACCCGCGCCTTCGACGACCCCAAGTCCGAACTCGTCCGCACGCTCGACTGGTCCAACCTTGCCGAACGGATCGCCCCGCGCCTGCGCATCGACGCGCATCCCGAATGGGTCGTCGCGGAATATCGCCGGCAATTCCCGCGCTGGACCCCGACCGAGATCTTCTACGCCGCCACCACCGCCGGGCGCAGCTGGCGCGGACAGGTGATCGAGGCGGAGGAGCGCGCAAGGGCCGGCGTCCCCGCCTGGGTCTATCAGCTCGATTTCACCTCGCCGGTCGAGCCCGATCGCGGCGCCGCGCACACCCACGATATCCCGCTGGTGTTCGGCACGATCGGCGCGGAAGGCACGGTTTCCGGTACCGGCCCCGCGGCTCAGGCAGCCTCGGCCACGATGATGCGCGCCTTCGTCAACCTTGCGGCGAAGGGCGATCCCAATGGCGCGGGCGTGCCGGCATGGCCCGGACACACCCTGCCCCGGCGCCAAACGATGATCTTCGATGCGAGAAGCCGGGTCGAGAACGATCCGCGCAAATGGCAGCGCGAGCTGTTCGCGCGGGTGCCGTACATCCAGCCGGGGACTTGAGGGCTAGCTGGCCCCCGGCTCAACGCCGGGGTGACGGTATCAGCCGCCACCTTCTCGTCCTCCCGGGCTTGCCCAGGGGGCCGGCTTCTGTTCGACCGGGGGCAGGAATGAGGGATGGCAATGTTGGATTTCGCCTGCTCTACCCTGTCGGATGCAGGCCGATCGCTCCGCCTCTGTCCTCCATACCGAACCGCTACCGCCCCTCCCGCGCGCGCGCGTATGGAGTGCGACCATCGTGACCTTTGGAACTTCCGGTACGGCGCTCCAGCCTCAGTCCCGCGCCTGCACCGCATATCCCGCCAGCCGCGCCGGCGCATTATACTCCTTCGCCACCCCCACCACATAGTCGCGGAACTCGGCGGCGGTCTTGAGCACCTCGCCCTCGCTCCAGCCGGCAGCGAGCATATATTCATACGTGCCGTCGGCGCGCTGCGGGAAGCGGAACACCTCGTTGCCCTGTTGCTGCGCCACCGACACATGGCGCGCGCGATAGCTGTCCTTCACCACCAGCCCGATACCGGCATAGGCGACGGTCAGCGCATTCTGGGTCGAATCCGTGTCGTCGGGATTGCGGATCGCCTCGGGCGCGGTGGTGACGACCACTCCGCCCTGCCGCAGACCCAGCGTCTCGCCCGCCTTTTTGCGGATGCCCGCCGCGAACTCGACGCCCTTGCCTCCCGGCTTCCACTCGCCGAACTTCACCTTCGCCGTCGCGTAGTTATGCCCGGCATAGGCGGTGTACACTTGCTCCAGCGCGTAGCTGCCCTTGCCGGTGTTCCAGTTCATCGTCTTGACCCGCACCATCGAACGCAGCGGGCCGTTGACGATCACCTCGAACGCGTAGCGCGTGTCCTTGAGCTGGTTGGTGTTCCACCGCTCCGCCGCATCGGCATTGGGCGAGAAGCGCGGGCGCGAGACATGGTCGCTGCCCGGCGTCTCGAACAGCCCGATCCCGCCGCCGCCGAAACTGTCGTCCACCGACATGATGTCCGAGCCATAGGCCGGATCGACATAGGCGACGGCATAACCATCCCAGTTCTGCGTCAGGATCTGCGGCGCGACGAGGATGTTCTTGCGCTTGCCATAGACGTCGGCGCTGTCGGGGAACCACAGCTTCCACCCGACATTGCCCGATTCCCAAAAGGGCACCATGTGCCGCGAATAGCTGCCGATCGCCGCCGCCGCGCCGTGCGGGTTCCAGCCGCGCTGGTGGAAGCCGAGATAGAGATAGTAGGTCCGCGTCTCACGCGGCTTGAGGTCGGCCTGGAAGAACAGCTCGTCCCACACGCCGTCCTTGTCGAGATCGTCCATCTGCAGGTCGAGCTGGCGGCCGTTGGTCTCCTGACGGATGCCGTGCGGTCCCATCACGGCGAGCTGTTCCTTGGTCGGCACCGGGCGCGGCGTGCCCTTGGGGTCGACCAGTGTCACCGCCAGCTCGTGCATCCCCGCCAGTTCGGGGATCTGCCCGGGCGTGATGACCACAGGGGTCGCGCGCACCGGCTGATCGAGGTCGTTGGTGATCTTGATCGCGATACGGCGGACGGGCTTGAAGTCCTCACGAACGTACCAGGGATCAGAGGTGGCTGCCTGGGCTGGAAGGGCGCCGGCCAATGCCAGCAACGATACGCAAACAACCCGGCCGGGCATGCCACCTCCTGTTCTTATTTCATGAAGCGCTCCGCAAAGCGCCAATTAGTGTTATCATATGATCGATATAGGTGCCAGTCGAGATGCCGATCGGACCGTTCTTCACGTCGAACGGCGAGGTATCGGTGATGTCCCCGACATCGGTCGAGCGGAAATCGCCCGGCGCCACGGTCTTCGATCCCGGCCCGGCATAGGGGTGGCTCATCGCCTTGAGCTGGGTCGGCCACCAGCCCTCGGCATTGAGCGATCCGACCAGCGCCTTCGCGTCCTTGCCGCCGGACACGTTCTTGTCCGATCCCGGCTCGACCGCGGCCAGCCAGTATTTGGCGAGCGGCTGGCGCCCTTTCAGCAGCGGCGAACCCTTCGACGCCACGCCGCCGGGCGTGGCGCGCAGCTTCTCATACTCGCGGCGCAGCTTGGCGGTGTCGATCGAGCGGCGGGCATTATAGTGGCCGATCGTGTGCTCGGGATTGTCGTCGGCGTAATAGGCGCCGTTCACGACGTTCGATCCGCGGCGATGAACCCAGAGCGGCTTGTTGGTGCCGATCTCGACAAAGGTCGGGAATTGCCGCCCGCCCTGCTGGAGCGAAGCGGGCAGCCGCACGCTCTCCAGCCAGTCCAGCGCCGCCGGAACGGGTGCCAGATATTTGGCGTCGCCGGTCAGCTTGTAGAAGTTCAGCAACTGCTCGATGTTCGACGCGGTGGTGTGCGTGACCAGCGCCTTAGGCTCATAGGTGCGCGCGCCGGCAGGCTTCAGGTCCATCGTGTGCTGCAGGCCCCAGCCCGCCTGCGGCGCGGGCTGCTGGGTCTTGAGGTAGATGTTCATCGCCCGCTCGATCGCTGGCAGGATGCGCTTGTCGCCGATCGCCTGATGATAGGTCAGCAGCACGTCGATATTGTCGTGGATGACGCCGTCGTTGAAGGTGATCAGGCCGGTATAATCGGGCTTGCCGCGCAGTCCGCCATTGGGAACGCGCGGCCAGCGCTGCGGCCAGCCGCCATTGGGAAGCTGGCTCGCGAAGATGAAGTTGATCGCCTTGTCGAGGCCGGCCTTGAAGCGTTTCTCGCGCTTTTCGGCATAGATGCGGATCAGCAGGCGGATCGCCTCGCCCGTGCCCTGATCGTCGAAGGTGGCGTTGCCCCAATGGTGCTGGAATTCCTCCATGCGCCACGCGTTCTTGCCGATCGTATCGTACCAGCGCTTCGTCGAAGCCGGCCCGCCGAAATCGATGAAATAGCCCCACCCCCCCTTGGGCAGCTGTCCCGCGATCAGCGACTCAGCCGCCTTGGCCGCGGCCTGATAATAATAGTCGTCGCCGGTGGCGCTGTAGGCGTCGAGATAGAGGTGCCCCATCGTCGCGGTGCCGGGCGGCTGCACCCAAACCATCGTCTTATATGCTTCGATCTCGCCCCAGACGCGCGAACGATCGGGAAGGTACGACCACAGATAACCGCCGCGATAAGCCAGCTTCTCGACCATGAAGCGCGTCGCCTGCTTCATCGTCTCCGTCACTTCGGCTTTCGACACGGTCTGCGACAGCGCGGTGCCGGGGGTGAGCGCGAGCGTCGCCGATGCGGCGAGCAGGGTGCGGCGTGAGATCATTTCTGGGGAACCTTCTCGAGCGGATAGCTGATGATGAGGACCAGCGGCGCCTTGCCGGTCTGGCGGATGCCGACCTGCGCCCCGGTGTAGAGATAGGCGGTCATGCCGGGTTTGAGCGTGGCGGTGACGCCGTCGGAAACAACCTCACCCTCGCCGGAGACGACCGCATAGACTTCGTCATGGTCGATCGGATGGACGCCGATCGCCGATCCCGGGTGAAGCGAACGCTTGCGATATTCCATCATCCGGCCGGGTACGCCATCGGTGATGCGCCACGCGGTGCTCATGCCGATCTTGCCGTGCGGGGTCGGTTCATCGCGTTGCTTCACGGCTTCGTCGATCACCACCATCGCCCGCGCGCCGCGGCCGATCGTCCAGTCGAGTCCGCCCATGACATGCCCGACCACGCGCGGATCGGACCAGGCCTCGGGCGCGTGGCCGAGCGCGGTGTAGAACACCCGCCCGCCCTCGAAACTATGCGCCCAGGCGATCGGACGCGGATTGGCGCCCTTCTCGCCGATCGATGCGGGGTCGAGCAGCAGCAGCGGGCGCAGCCGCGGGTCGAGATCGTCGAACCAATACCATTCATCGACCGCCTCGAACGATGCGGGCAGGTCGCGGATCGACGGATGATCCAACTCGGCCCGGGTCAGCGCGCCCTTGGGCGTCCCCGACGGATGCCGCGCGAAACGCGCGCCGATCATCCGGCCGTACCAGTCCCAGTTATAGTGCGAATCGGCGGCGCCGTGGATGCCGACAATGCCGCCGCCGCCGCGCACGAACGCCTGCAACGCATCGCGCCGCACGCCGGTCAGCCATTCGCCCGACGCATTTTCCTTGGGCCGCGTCGTCGTGTTCAGCAGCACGATCGCCCTGAAGCCCTTGAGCTTAGCGGCGTCGTCGAACAGCGCGGGATCCTCGCTCGCTGCGACCACGTAACCCCTGGCCTTCGCCGCCGTGGTGATGGCGGCGACCGCAGGCTCGATCGAAGCATGCCGGAACCCCGTGGTGTGGCTGAAGATGAGCACCGCGGGCGGCGGTGCGGTCGCGGCACCGAGCAGCAGCGCGCCCAGTATCAGCAGAATCACGCGCATTCCGGCACCCCTCTCTCACCACAAACGGGGGACGACGCCCCGTACTCGTCCTTCGAAGCACCTTCTTGACACGGGCGCCTTTCGCGAACAATGTGCCAATGACACCGGTTTCTCAAGTAGAAAATCACCGGTGCGAGACCGCGACAACGCGGCGAAAACGGGAGGATCGCGCTGATTTCGTCGCGAATCGCGGCAAGGCACCCCTCCCGATAGTCATTTTGCCCGCTGCCCGACGGCAGCAGGTGTTGAATAGCCACCGGTGTCATCTGACACCGTTTGAGAGGGGAAGTTTCGATGCGTGTCACTCTTCGTCGCCGGGGGGCGCGGCTGCTCGCCGCCACCTCGGCTCTGGTCATCGCCACCGCCGCCCATGCGCAGGACACTCAGCCCGCCGAGCCCGCACCTGAGGAAGGCGAAGAAATCGTCGTCTCGGGCTTCCGCGCCTCGCTCGACGCCGCGCTCAATGTGAAGCGCCAGTCGGTCGCCGCGGTCGATGCGATCGTCGCCGAGGACATCGCCAAGTTCCCCGACCAGAACCTCGCCGAATCGCTTCAGCGCATCCCCGGTATCTCGATCCAGCGCGACGGCGGTGAAGGCCGCGGCATCACCGTGCGCGGCCTCGGCTCGCAGTTCACGCGCGTTCGCGTAAACGGGCTGGAGACGATCGCCACCAGCCATGACGGCGCGGCATCGAACCGTGACCGCGCGTTCGACTTCAACGTCTTCGCGTCGGAGCTGTTCAACTCGATCGTGGTCCACAAGACCGCTTCGGCCGAGCTGGACGAAGGGTCGCTGGGCGCCGTGGTCGATCTCAACACCGGCAACGCGCTGGCGGGCAAGGAGGGTCTCACCTTTGTTGCGTCGGCGCAGGGCAGCTACAACGACCTCTCCGAAAACTGGGGTCCGCGCGTCGCCGGCCTGCTCGCGTGGAAGTCGCCCGACGGCACCTTCGGCGCCTCGGTCTCGGCCGCCTATCAGAAGACCGACACGCTCGAGCTGGGCAACAACACCGTTCGCTGGTCGCAGGCCCGCTTCGACTCGGTCAACGGCACGCCCTGCTTCCAGGCGGCGGTCGGCAACACCACGGCCCAGCCCAATGCCGGCGGCATCTATCGCCAGAGCGCAGCCTGCGATCAGGCCGCCCTCGCCTTCCACCCGCGAATCCCGCGCTATGGCGAGGTCCGCCACGACCGCGAGCGTCTCGGCATCACGGCCGGTGTGCAGTGGTCGCCGAGCGACGCGACCAAAATCTCGATCGACGGCCTCTATTCGAAGTTCAGCGAGAACCGCGAAGAGAAATGGGGCGAGGTGCTGCTGCGGTCGAACGAGCGTTCGATCGACGTGGTCAATCCGGTCTACGACAGCAACAACAACATGATCGCGGCGACGCTCAACGACGCCTGGGTCCGCACCGAGCATTTCCTGAAGTCGTCCGAAACCGAATTCTACCAGATCGGCGGCAGCTGGAAGCAGGACGTCGGCGACCGTTTCCGCTTCACGCTGAGCGGCGGTCTTTCGAAGTCCAACGCTGACGTGCCGGTCGAGACGACCTTCGTCTTCGACGACCGCGACGCGCAGGGCTATAGCTACGACTATCGCGACATGAAGTCGCCCAAGCTGACCTTCGGCACCAGCGTGACCGATCCCGCGAACTTCCAGCTCGCCGAAATCCGCGACCGTCCGTCGAACGTCACCAACAAGTTCCGCACCGCGCAGCTCAACACCGAATGGGATGTCGTGCCCGACGCGCTGACGGTGAAGGCGGGCGGTGTCTATCGCCGCTTCAGCTTCGATTCGAGAGCGTTCACGCGCGACACCGTGGTCTGCGGCAATGGCGGCGTCGATCGCGTGCTCGGCACGCTCACCTGCTCGCCCTCCTCGGCCTTTGGCCCGACGGCGGTGTACGGCTTCCCGGTCGGCAACATGGGCGAGCTGTTCACGCTGGGCAACGCCGGCCAGCCTGACGGGAACACGAACCAGTTCCTCATTCCGAACATCCCGGCCGCGGCGGCGTTCACCAAGCTCTATTCGCGCACCCCCGCGGTCGATGCGGGCAACACCCGCAGCGTGATCGAGGAAGTGAAGGGCGGCTACCTCCAGTTCGACGCCAAGGGCGATCTGCTCGGCCTGCGCTACGCGCTCAACGCCGGCATCCGCTACGTCCGCACCGACCAGAGCTCGACCGGCCTGTCGAGCGGCGTGCCGGTGACGGTCGAGCGCGACTATGAGGACTGGCTGCCGTCGGTGAACGTGGCGCTGTTCCCGCATGACGACATCATTATTCGCGGCGCCGTGTCGCGCGTGATGACGCGTCCGACGCTGGGCAACCTCACGCCGGGCGGTACGATCGACGGGTTCAACTTCAACGTGAACTTCGGCAACCCGTTCCTTGAGCCGTTCCGCGCCACCGCGTTCGACGTCGCCTTCGAATGGTATTTCGCGCCGCAGTCGATCTTCTCGGTCGCACTGTTCAAGAAGGATGTGGAAAGCTTCCCGCTCGGCGTGACGCGTACCGGCACCTTCGCTTCGACCGGTCTGCCGACGTCGATCATCCCGCCCAGCTCGCCCGCCGCGGTCAATCCCGAAAGCCGGCTGTGGAACATCACGTCGATTACCAACGGCACGGGTGCGAACCTGAAGGGCGTCGAAGTGTCGCTGCAGGCGCCGTTCAAGTTCCTGCCGGGCTTCCTCAGCAACTTCGGCGGCATCGTGAACGTCACGCTGGTCGATTCGAGCGCGATCTATCGCGTCAACGGGCCGATCGTGAACGCCTGTGTCCCGACGACCACGGCGGGCGTGTGCAACATGGGTCCCAACGTGCAGGCGGATCGCGAAAGCACGCTGTTCGGCCTGTCCAAGTCGGCGGTCAACGGCACGCTCTATTATGAGGACAAGCGCTTCTCGGCCCGTGTCAGCGCCTCGTACCGCGAGGGCTATGTCGATGCCAACTCGGCCACCGGCAACGTGTTCGAGGGCTATGGCGACACGCTGAACATCGACGCCTCGGTCCGCTACAAGATCACGGATTCGGTTGAGCTGTCGGTCGAGGGTGTGAACCTGACCGACGAATATCGTTTCCGTTACACTGACTTTGACGCACAACGGAATTACGAGAACAATCATTTCGGCCGCACCATCCTGGTCGGCGCGCGCTTCAAGATGTGACCGAGAGGGGGAGTATGGCGGACCGGAACGAGAATATTTTTCAGCCCGGCCGCCGTGCTTTTCTTACGGCTGCGGGCGGCGGGGCGGTGATCGCTTCCGCCGCCTTCGGCCAAACCGCGCCGCCGGCCACCGGAAAGCCGGGGCCGGCGCGCTTGCCCGACCCGACCGAGACAATCGACCTGTGGCCGAAGGGCGCGCCGGGCATGCCCGCCACGCCCCCGCTCGAGATCGTCGAGGAACGCAGCAAAGACCCGAACCTAGCCGATCGCGCGGTGACCGGCGTCACGCGGCCCCGCATGGCGGTGTTTCGCCCCGAAAAGCCCAATGGCGCCGCGGTGATGGTCACCCCCGGCGGCGGCTACACCCGCATCGTGATCGACAAGGAAGGCTATGAGCTGGGCCGCTGGCTGTCGGCGCGTGGCTTTACCGTCTTCGTCCTTTTTTATCGTTTGCCCGGCGAAGGCTGGGCCGCTGGCCCCAATGTTTCGCTGTCGGACGCGCAGCGCGCGATGCGGCTGATCCGCCACCGCGCGCGCGACTATGGCGTCGACCCCGAACGAATCGCCGCGATGGGCTTTTCGGCGGGCGGGCATCTTTGTGCCGATCTGCTCACCCGTTTCGCGGTCCGCACCTATGACCCGGTCGATGCCGCCGACACGCTGTCCGCGCGCCCGGTAGCCGCCGTACCGGTCTACCCCGTGGTCAGCATGACCACGCCCGACGCGCATCCCGGATCACGCGAGAAGCTGGTCGGCAAGGACGCGTCGCCGGCGCTCGAGCGCGCGCACGCGCCCCATTTCAACGTCCCCGCCGACGCTCCGCCGGTCTTCCTCCTCCATGCCGAGGACGATACCGTGGTGCCGGTCGAGAACGCCATCCTGTTGCGCGCAGCGCTGCGCGCGAAGGGGATCCCGGTCGAAACGCATCTCTTCGCGCGCGGCGGCCATGGCTTCGGCCTGCGCGGCACCCCGGGCAAGCCGGTCGCGGCCTGGCCCGAGCTGTTCATCGAGTGGGCCAAGGGCCTCCTCATCTAATCTATTCGCAACTAAGGATCGTGGGATGCAGTTCAACCGACGCGATATCATGGGCGCAGCATTTGCTGGTAGCGCTACCATTCTTAGCCCGGCCGGTGCCGCCGCGCGCGCCGCTCCCGCGAAGGAACCCGCGCCCGACTGGAAACGCGGGTTCGACAATCAGCGCATCCCCGATTTGGGCGACGGGCGCTTCCTCAACCCGCTGATGGCGGGCGATCATCCCGATCCGACGATCCTCAAGGACGGGAAGGACTATTACATGACCTTCTCGACCTTCGACTCCTATCCGGGGCTGGTCATCTGGCACTCGCGCGATCTGATCAACTGGCGCCCGATCAGTGCGGCGCTGACCAAGTTCATCGGATCGGTGTGGGCGCCCGAGCTATGCAAGCATAAGGGCCGATACTACCTCTACATCCCGACCAAGAACCCGACGACCAGCTGGGTGATCTGGGCCGATAAGATCGAGGGACCGTGGAGCGATCCGATCGATCTCAAAATCCCCGGCCATATCGATCCCGGCCATGCCGTGGGCGAGGACGGTTCACGCTGGCTGTTCCTGTCGGGCGGGGATCGCGTGCGCCTGTCCGACGACGGTCTGCGACGCGTCAGCGAGCCCGAGCATGTCTATGATCCGTGGCGTTACCCCAGCGACTGGATCGTCGAGGGGTTCGCGCCCGAGGGGCCGAAGATCACGCGCCACAATGGCTGGTTCTACATGATCACCGCGGTCGGCGGCACGGCGGGTCCGCCGACCGGCCATATGGTCATCGCCGCGCGCTCGAAGTCGATCCACGGGCCGTGGGAGAATTGCCCGCACAACCCGTTGGTCCGCACGACCTCGATCGACGAGAAATGGTGGTCACGCGGCCATGCGACCTTGGTCGAGGGACCGGATGGCGGCTGGTATGCCGTCTATCACGGGTTCGAGAACGGATATTGGACGCTCGGGCGGCAGGCACTGCTCGATCCGATCGAATGGACCGCAGACGGCTGGTTCCGGATGAAGGGCGGCGATCTCTCACAGCCGATCGCGAAGCCCAAAGGCGGCGAGAAGGTCGGGCCGCACGGCATGGCGCTGTCGGACGATTTCAAGACTCTCGCCATCGGCACCAAATGGAACTTCTTCAAGCCCGCCGCCGATGAGGGCAGCCGCGCCCGGGTCGAGAACGGGTCGCTGATCCTCAAGGGGCGCGGCGCTGCGCCCTCGACCTCCTCCCCCCTCCTGCTGATCGCCGGTGACACCGCCTATCGCTTCGAATGCGATATCGAGATCGCGCCGGGCGGCACCGCCGGGCTAATCCTCTTCTACGACGAGAAGCTGTATTGCGGCCTCGGTTTTGACGAGAAGCGTTTCGTCACGCATCAATACGGCATCGAACGCGGCCGCCCCGCCAATCCGCACGGGCGCAAGATGCGGATGCGCGTCACCAACAACCGCCACATCGTCACCTATGACACGTCGAGGGACGGCGGGAAGACGTGGAAGCGCTTCGACCGCGGCATGGAGGTGTCGGGTTACCACCATAATGTCCGGGGTGGCTTCCTGATGCTGCGCCCCGGCCTCTATTCGGCGGGCGAAGGCGAGGCAAAGTTCACCAACTTCAAGTTCGAGGCACTGGCTTAAGCCCTATACGGCGGTGGCTCAGGCCACCGCCGGCAGCCGGTCGAGGAACTTGTCGAGCGTGACCGGATATTCGCGCACGCGCACGCCGGTGGCGTTGTAGACCGCGTTGGCGACCGCTGCCGCGACGCCGCAAATGCCCAGCTCGCCCACCCCCTTGGCCTTCATCGGCGAGGCGAGCGGATCGACCTCGTCGAGGAACACGACCTCCTGATGCGGGATGTCGGCATGGACCGGCACTTCGTAGCCGGCGAGGTCGTGGTTGACGAAAAAGCCGAAGCGCTTGTCGACCGCCAGCTCCTCCATGATCGCGCCGCCGGCGGCCATGGTCATCGCGCCGATCACCTGACTGCGCGCGGATTTGGGATTGAGGATGCGGCCCGCACCGCACACCGCCAGCATGCGGCGGATGCGGATCTCGCCGGTATAGGCGTGCACCGCCACCTCGACGAAATGGCCGGCGAAGGTCGATTGCTGGTAGCGGCGGCCAAGATCGCCGAACTCGATCGCATCCTCGACCACCAACTCGCCGTCGCGTGCGGCCTCGCCCAGCGCGACGGTGCGTTTGCCCGCGCGGACCTTGCCGCCGCTAAACGTCGCGGTGGCCGGGTCGAGGCCGAGCTTCTGCGCGACCGTCTCGCGCAACTTGTTGCACGCGGCATAGACGCCGGAGGTCGAGCTGGCCGCCCCCCATTGTCCGCCCGATCCGGCGGAAACCGGGAAGCTCGAATCGCCCAGGCGCACCTCGACCCGGTCGAGCGGCACGCCCATCATCTCCGCTGCGGTCTGCGCGATGATCGTGTAGCTGCCGGTGCCGATATCGGTCATGTCGGTCTCGACCACGATGCGCCCGTCCGCGCTCAGCCGGACGCGCGCGGCGGACTTCATCGTCGGCGCGTTGCGGAAGCCCGCGGCGACGCCCATTCCGACCAGCCACATGCCGTCACGGCGGCTCGCCGGCTTCATCGGGCGATTGGCCCAGCCGAACTTCTCCGCGCCGAGCTTCAGGCACTCGATCAGCTGCCGCTGCGAGAAGGGCTTGGGCGGATTCTCGGGCACCACCTGCGTGTCGTTGAAGATGCGGAACTCGACCGGGTCCATGCCCAGCTTCTCGGCGATCTCGTCGATCGCGACCTCAAGCGCCATCATCCCCGGCGCCTCGCCCGGGGCGCGCATCGCATTGCCCTCGGGCAGGTCGAGCACCGCGAGGCGGCACTGGAGCATGCGGTTCTCGCCGGCATAGAGGAAGCGCGTCTGCTGGACGCCATTCTCGATCCCGCCGCCGGGCAGGTCGCCCGACCAGTTCTCATGCCCGATCGCGGTGATCTTACCGTCTTTGGTCGCGCCGATACGGATGCGTTGGATCGTCGCCGGGCGATGCGGAGTGTTGTTGAACATGAGCGGGCGCTGCAACGCGACCTTGACCGGACGCCCCGCCTGTTTCGCGCCGAGCGCCGCCAGGATCGCATCGGCGCGGACGAACAGTTTTCCGCCGAACCCGCCGCCGATATAGGGCGAGATCAGCCGCACCTTCTCACGCGGAATGCCAAGCGTGCGCGCGACATCGCCCCGGCTCCAGTTGATCATCTGGTTCGCGGTCCACAGCGTCAGCTGGTCGCCCTCCCAAGCCGCGACCGTCGCATGCGGCTCCATCATCGCATGCGCCTGATCGGGCGTGTGATAGGTCGCATCGATCGTCACAGGTGCCGAGGTGAAAGCCGCGTCGAAATCGCCGAGCCTGATGTCCGCCTGCTCACGCGTGGGCTGGGCGCGGTCCTTTTCGGCATGGAGGTCGAACGCGCCCTTGGCCCGCGCATAGTCCACGCGGACCAGCGCGGCGGCGGCCCGCGCCTGCTCGAACGTCTCGGCGACGACCAGCGCGACCGCCTGATGATAATGCTGAATCTCGGGGCCGCCGAGCAGCCTGGCGGTGTTGAAATTGCCCTTTTCGAGCTTGCCGGCATTCTCGGCGGTGACGATCGCGAGAACGCCCGGCGCGGCCTTGGCCTCGGCAAGATCGATCGCGGAGATACGGCCCTTGGCGACCGCCGATCCGACGACGAAGCCATAGGCTGCATTGGGCGCAGGTTGCTCATAGGCATAGGATGCGGTGCCCGTCACCTTGAGCGGCCCTTCGATGCGGTCGGCGGGTTTGCCGACCACCTTGAGCTGATCGATCGGGTTGACGCCTGCGGGGGTATCGAACTTCATGACGTTGCTCCCGCTTGTGCCAGCACCGCACCGAGCGTGCGCTCGACCAGCGTCACCTTGAACGCGTTGTCCGGCTTCGGCCGCGCGCCGGCCATCAGGATTTCGGTTACGGCCCTGGCACCCTGCGCCAGCGCGCGCTCGGCGGCCTCGACGCGCCAGGGCTTGGGCGCAACACCGCCGACCGCGACGCGCCCGCTGCCGTCGCGCTGCACGATCGCGCCGACCGATACGAGCGCGAAGGCATAGGACGCGCGGTCACGCACCTTGTGGTAGATATGCGTACCGCCGACCGGCGCGGGCAATGTAACCGCGGTGATCAGTTCGCCCGGCTCAAGCACCGTCTCGATATGCGGCGTATCGCCGGGCAGCACATGGAAGTTGGCGAGCGGCACAGACCGCGCCTCGCCGCCCGGCTTCACCGTCTCCACCGTGGCGTCGAGCGCGCGCATAGCGATCGCCATGTCGCTCGGATGCGTGGCGATGCACGCATCGCTCGTCCCGATCACGCCAAGCTGACGGCTGAACCCGCCAATCGCGGCGCAGCCGGTGCCGGGCTTGCGCTTGTTGCACGGCTGATGCGTGTCGTAGAAATAGGGGCAGCGCGTCCGCTGGAGCAGGTTGCCCGCGGTCGTCGCCTTGTTGCGCAGCTGGCCCGACGCGCCCGCGAGCAGCGCGCGCGACAGCAGCGCGTAGTCCTTGCGCACCCGCTTGTCGGCGGCGAGATCGGTGTTGCGGACCAGCGCGCCGATGCGCAGCCCGCCCCGTTCAGTAGGCTCGATCCGGTCGAGCCCGATCCCGTTGACGTCGATCAGATGGGTCGGCGCCTCGATCTGCAGCTTCATCAGGTCGAGCAGATTGGTGCCGCCGGCGATGAACCTCGCCCCCTGAGTCCGTGCGGCCGCCGCAGCAGCCTCGGCCGGGGTGCTGACGCGCTCATATGTGAAGGGTTTCATGCGCGCCTCCCGGCGACTTCGGTCATCGCGTCGAGAATGTTGGAATAGGCGCCGCAGCGGCAGATATTGCCGCTCATCCGCTCGCGCATCTCGTCATTAGTCGCGCGCGGGCGAGCGTCGAGGTCGATGGTCGCATGGCTGGGAATGCCAGCGCGAATCTCGTCGAGCACTGCCACCGCCGAGCAGATCTGCCCCGGCGTGCAATAGCCGCATTGATAGCCGTCATGCTTGACGAACGCGGCCTGCATCGGGTGCAGCTTGCCGGGCTGCCCCAGTCCTTCGATCGTCGTCACCTTGTCGCCTTCGTGCATCACCGCAAGGCTCAGGCACGAATTGATCCGGCGCCCGTCGACGATCACCGTGCAGGCGCCGCATTGGCCGTGGTCGCAGCCCTTCTTGGTGCCGTTGAGATGGAGATGCTCGCGCAGCGCGTCGAGCAAGGTCGTGCGCGGATCGACGTCGAGCTCGCGCTTCGCGCCGTTCACGATCATGGCGACCTTCATCGTCGCGGGCGCCGGTTGCGGCGCGGCGGCTTGCACCTCAGCGCCGGGCACGGCCGCCGCGGCCGCGCATACGCCGCCGCCGACCAGAACGCCGCGCCTCGTGACCCCTGTTGCCTCGCTGCTCATCAAGCTCCTCCATCCGCGGCGAACCCCTGCCGGAGCGAAAGGTTCACGCCGCTATTCCGTGTGGCCAAGATATGGCGCGTTGGCGACCGGCACCATCCTTATCATATCTGCGGCCCGGACGCTTCGACGAACGCAAGAAGCGGCCCGAGGTGATGAGAAACCTCGGGCCGCGAATGGACCAGTTGGCGTCGAACGCCGGGATTATTCGGCGGGGACCGCCAGCGTCTCGTCAGGCTTCAGCAGCCCCGACATCTTCCACTGCTGCTCAAGCACGCCGGGGCCGTAGTCCCTCGAACCGCCCAGCGTCTCGGCGATCGCCTGAAAGCGCGCGCCTTCCTCAAGCAGCACGATGTAGC
>DATIGZ010000527.1:0-2232 GCA_035481255.1 Sphingomonas sp.
CCGCATGCCCCCGAGCCGCCCTGTGCAGGGCGTCCGGCCGTAGTTCGATTGAGGGGCAAAGCGTGAAACTGAGCGGCAAGCGTGTTCTCGTTACCGGAGCCGACGGCTTCATCGGGTCGCATCTCACCGAATATCTGGTCGAGCAGGGCGCCGACGTGCGCGCCTTCGTCTATTACAATAGCTTCAACAGCTGGGGCTGGCTCGACACGTCGAAGCCGGAGATCCGCAAGTCGCTTGACGTGTTCGCCGGCGACATTCGCGATCCCTATGGCGTGCGCAAGGCGATGGAAGGGTGCGACGTCGTCATGCACCTCGCCGCGCTGATTGCGATCCCCTATTCGTACCACTCGCCCGACACGTATATCGACACCAACGTCAAGGGCACGCTCAACGTCGTTCAGGCGGCGCGTGACCTCGGCGTCGAGCGCGTCGTCCACACCTCGACCAGCGAAGTCTATGGCACCGCACGCTTCGTGCCGATCACCGAAGAGCATCCGCTTCAGGGCCAGTCGCCTTATTCGGCGAGCAAGATCGGCGCCGACCAGATCGCGCAGAGCTTCTTCCTCTCGTTCGACACGCCGGTGGCGACGATCCGCCCGTTCAATACCTATGGCCCGCGCCAGTCGGCACGCGCGGTGATCCCGACGATCATCACCCAGATCGCCGCCGGTGCGGACGAGATCCGCCTTGGGGCGATCCATCCCACGCGCGATTTCAACTTTGTCCGTGATACGGTGCGCGGCTTCGTCGCGGTCGCCGAGTCCGACAAGGCGCTGGGCGAAGTGATCAACATCGGCAGCAATTACGAGATTTCGGTCGGCGACACCGCCGCGCTGATCGCCGAGCGGATGGGCCGTGACGTCCGTATTGTCTGCGAGAATGAGCGGCTGCGCCCCGATGGGAGCGAGGTCGAGCGACTGTGGGCGGCGAACGCCAAGGCGCAGGAATTGACCGGCTGGACCCCCGACTATGCCGGGCGGGACGGTTTTGGCCGCGGCCTCGACGAGACGATCGCGTGGTTCAGCGATCCGGCGAACCTCGCCCGCTACAAGACCGATATCTACAACATCTGAGGATTCCGAATGGCGAGCGCTGCCCAGACCGATCAGACCCCCGCCATCGCTCAGGATATCCTTGGCGCGATGCGACAGGTGCTGGGTACGCCCAACGGCATGATCCCGCTGCATGAACCCGAATTCGCCGGGAACGAGTGGGCCTATGTGAAGGAGTGCATCGACACCGGCTGGGTCTCGTCGGTCGGCTCCTATGTCAACCGGATCGAGGGTGATCTTGCCGACTTCACCGGCGTCAGCCACGCCATTGCGACCGCCAATGGCACCGCTGCGCTGCACATCTGCCTGCTGCTCGCGGGGGTCGCGCCGGGGGACGAGGTGCTGCTGCCCACGCTCACCTTCATCGCCACCGCCAACGCCGTTTCCTACATCCAGGCCACCCCGCATTTCGTGGATTCCGAGGCGCAGACGCTCGGCGTCGATGCCGAACGGCTCGATGCGCATCTGCGCGATGTGGCGGAGGTGTCGGGCGATCGCTGCGTCAATCGCCGCACCGGCGCGACGATCCGCGCACTAGTCGTGATGCACGCCTTTGGGCATCCCTGCGATCTCGACGCGCTGGCCGAAGTCGCTGCGCGCTGGAAGATCGTACTGGTCGAGGACGCCGCGGAATCGCTCGGCTCCTGGTATAAGGGGCGCCACACCGGCAATGTCGGGCGGGTTTCAGCGCTGAGCTTCAACGGCAACAAGGTGATGACGACGGGCGGGGGCGGGGCGATCCTGACCAACGACCCCGAACTCGGCCGCCACGCCAAGCACCTCACCACCACGGCGCGCGTCCCGCACCGCTGGAACTTCGTCCATGATGAGGTGGGCTACAACTACCGCCTGCCCAATCTGAATGCCGCGCTCGGCTGCGCGCAGCTCGAGCGGGTTCCGGGTATGATCGAGCGCAAGCGGACGCTTGCCGGTCGATATGCCGCTGCCTTTGCGGGCGTGCCCGGCGTGCGGTTCCTTGCCGAACCGGACCAGTGCGTCAGCAATTACTGGCTCAACACCATCGTGCTCGATCCCTCGCAGGCCGGCGCACACGAGGCGGTTCTGGGCGCGCTCAACGACGCCGATTACATGTCGCGCCCGCTCTGGACGCTGATGCACAAACTGCCGATGTACGCGGCGTGCCCGCGCGCCGATGTCAGCGTCGCGGAGGGGCTGGCGG
>DATIGZ010000528.1:0-5400 GCA_035481255.1 Sphingomonas sp.
GTATAGGCGATATGCCCGGCGTCGAACGGATCGACCGCGAGGCCCGCGATCCAATGGCCGAAATCGGCCTCCTTCACGTCGAAGCGCAGCCAGGGCGCTGCTGAAATGTCGCGGTGGCTGTTCTTGCCGATATCGGTCCAGCTGTCGCCCCAGTCGGTGGAGACATAGGCGGTGTCGGGGTGCGCATTCATCGTCGCGACCGCGAGCGTGCCGGGCGCGCCATGCGCGAGGCTGATCGCCATATAGCCGCCGCCATGCCCGCCGCCCCTGGGCGTGATGTCGGTCCATTGCCCGCCCGCAAGTCGCCACACCGCGCCGCCCGACACGCCGTTCGGCCCCATCCAGTTCGAGTAAGCGACCACCAGCCGGCCATCGTCGGCGATATCGCCCTTGACCGGCATCAGCCCCGCCGGACCGCCGGGCAGCTTCGTCCAGCTTTCGCCGCCATCGGTGGAACGATAGAGGCCCTGTCCGTCGGGGTCGGCAACCGCGGCGTAGAGCGTCCGCGACTTGCCGTCCTTCGCGCTTGAGCGGTCGAACAGCACGAAGCTGACCCCGGCGTTGCTGCTCCAGCGTTCGGCGGGGGCGGGGCGTCCGGTGTGCGGGAAGCCGGCGACCTTGCTCCACGTTTCCCCTGAATCGGTGCTGCGCCACAACCCGTCGAAGCGCGATCCGAAATAGAGGATCGCGGGATTGGCGGGATCGATCACCAGCCGCTCGCCCAGACCCCGGCCCGGTTCGTTGCCGCCCATCTTGAAGGGGGCGGGTACCGTCCGCCAGCTTACGCCGCGATCCGCCGAGCGCAGGATCGCCGCGGGGCCGCCGCGATACATGCCGGCGGCGAGGTAGACGATATCGGGGTTGCGCGGATCGGCGGCGACGCTCTCGATCCCGTGATAGTTGCTTTCGCCCATCCCGTCCTGAAGCGGAATCCAGCGTTGCGCTCTGGCGTCCCAGCGATAGGCGCCGCCGATATCGGTGCGCAGATAGGCGAGCCCGCGTTCGGCGCGGCTGAAGATCACGCCCGGCGAGAAGCCGCCGCCGCCGACCTTGACGTTCTGCCAGCGATAAGGGACGGATTGGGGCGAACCGGTCTCCTGCGCGGGGACCGGCGTGGCGAGGATAACGGCCATGGCGGACACAGCACCCAGTGCGGTTCGGAAAAATGTGGACATGGCCCCCTCCGGCATTATGGTAGCGCTCACATTTTCATCATTGATCAGATAAATCAACCCAGGAGAGCATCATGAAGGCAGGCCGGGCGATGTTGTTGCTGTTGGTGGGGACAACGTTGTCCGCCGGAGTTTCCGTCCCCGCCGCCATGGCGCAGGACAGCACCGCTTCGACCGCGCATCCCGAACTGTGGCCTGCCGCGAAGAGCGCCGGGCTTGTCGATCCGGCGACTGAGAAGAAAATCGACGAGCTGCTCGCCAAATTGTCGATCGAACAGAAGGTCGGCCAGCTGATTCAGGCCGATATCGGCACGATTAAGCCGGAGGATCTGCGCAAATACCCGCTCGGCAGCATTCTGGCGGGCGGCAGCTCGCCGCCGCTTAATGCGCCGGACCGCTCGGCGATCGGGCCGTGGCTGGCGTCGGCGCAGGCGTTCCGCGCGGTCTCGCTCGAGCAGCGTCCCGGCTATGTGCCGATCCCCAACATCTTCGGCATCGACGCGGTGCACGGCAACAGCAACATCGTCGGCGCGACGATCTTCCCGCACAATATCGGGCTGGGCGCGGCGAACGACCCCGCGCTGATCGAGAAGATCGGCCGCATCACCGCGGTCGAGACCGCGGCGGCGGGAATGGACTGGGCGTTCGGCCCGACGCTGGCGGTGCCGCAGGACGACCGCTGGGGACGCAGCTATGAGGGCTATTCGGAAAAGCCCGACATCTCGAAAGCCTATGCCACGGCGCTGATCGACGGGCTTCAGGGCGCGCGGGCGTCAGGCACGATCCAGAAGGGCAATGTCGCGGCGTCTGCCAAGCATTTCCTGGGCGACGGCGGCACGGCCGGCGGGATCGATCAGGGCGACACCAAGATCGACGAGAAGACGCTGATCGCAACGCACGCGCAGGGCTATGTTTCGGCGATCGACGCCGGGGTGATGACGGTGATGGCGTCGTTCAACAGCTGGAACGGCGAGAAGATGCACGGCAACAAGTCGATGCTGACCGACGTGCTCAAGGGCAGGATGGGGTTTGACGGTTTCGTCGTCAGCGACTGGAACGGTCATGCCCAGATCGCGGGTTGCACCCGCACCGACTGTGCGCGGGGGATCAATGCCGGCATCGACATGCTGATGGCGCCCGACACCTGGAAGGGGCTGTACGAAAGCACGCTGGCGCAGGCGAAGAGCGGCGCGATCCCGATGGCGCGGATCGACGACGCGGTGCGCCGTATCCTGCGCGTCAAGTTCAAGCTCGGCCTGTTCGAGGCGGCACGTCCCTATGACGGGCGCGCCGAACTGATGGGCGCGCCCGAGCATCGCGCGGTGGCGCGCGAGGCGGTGCGCAAGTCGCTGGTGCTGCTCAAGAACGAGGGCAATGT
Organism: Sphingomonas sp.; assembly: GCA_035481255.1. Lineage (GTDB taxonomy): Bacteria > Pseudomonadota > Alphaproteobacteria > Sphingomonadales > Sphingomonadaceae > Sphingomonas. The sequence continues at coordinate 2,551 of DATIGZ010000528.1, forward strand.
GCTGCCGGTTCGCGGCGGCGCGCGGGTGCTGGTGGCCGGGGCGGGGGCGAACGACTTCGCCCCGCAAGCCGGCGGCTGGACGCTGAGCTGGCAGGGCGACGGCAACAAGCGCAGCGATTTCCCCAACGCCCAGACGATCTGGGAGGGTATCGACGAGACGGTGCGCGCGCAGGGCGGGTCCGCGACGCTGAGCGCCGACGGCAGCTTCACGAGCCAGCCCGACGTCGCGATCGTGGTGTTCGGCGAGGCGCCCTATGCCGAGATGCGCGGTGACATCCGCACGCTCGAGTTCGAGCCGGGCGACAAGCAGGCGCTTGCCACGCTCAAAAAGCTCAAGGCGTCGGGGATCCCGACGGTCTCGGTATTCCTGTCGGGGCGCCCGCTCTGGGTGAATCCGGAACTCAACGCATCGGATGCGTTCGTCGCGGCGTGGCTGCCGGGCAGCGAGGGCGGCGGCATCGCCGATGTGCTGATCGGCGACAAGGCGGGCAAGCCGCGCCACGATTTCCAGGGGCGGCTGAGTTTCTCATGGCCGAAGACCGCTGGCCAGTTCGTGCTCAACCCCGGCCAGCTGGGCTATGACCCGCTGTTCGCCTATGGCTTCGGGCTGGACTATCGCGCGCCGGGCAAGCCGCTGGGTAAGCTGAGTGAAGTGTCGGGAGTCGACGCGAGCCTGTCGAACCGGACGATCTTCTTCACGCGCGGCGCGACGCCCGCGCCGTTCAGCGTTCCATCGGTCGCGGGGGTCGCCCGCAGCGCGGTCGATTCGCCGACGCAGCAGGAAGGCGCGATCCGCCTGACGTGGAGCGCGCCCGCCGCTTTCACCATCGCCGGACCGCAACTGGACTGGTCGCGCGAGAGCAATGCCGATCTGTCGCTGCGCATCGTCTATCGTGTCGATGCCGCACCGGCGGGGCCGGTTGAGATCGCGATTCCCCAGAGCGCGGCGGCCAAGGGGCTGTCCGCCACCACGATGTTCAGCCGCAAGCCGGGTGAATGGCAGACCGCGACCTTGAGCCTCAAATGCTTCGCCAAGGCGAATCCGGAGCTGAAGACGGTGACCGCACCGCTGCGCATCACCGCCGCCGCGCCGTTCGCGCTCAGCATCGCCGACGCGCGGATCGTGTCGGATCCCAATGCAAGCAACTGCCCCGAATAAACGCAGCCAGAACTGTTCAAAGACGGCGGCGCGGGTGGTGCGGATCGCTAGCGATCTTCACGCCCGCGCCGTCGCTTTCATTCGGGTCGGCTGAGTGCCCGGCTGAGTGCCCGAATCGCGCACCGGATCAGCATTGCATTGCAACGGGCCGTCTCGCCATTTGATGCCGGCAGGACAATGGTTCGAGCTCAATCGGTGGCAAGTTAATCAGTTGAGAAACTGTGCTATTTTTCGCGGCACCTCTGGTAAATGTGGGGCGTGTTAGCGCTCTCTGACATCGTTGACATCAACGCATAAATATGATCAAACAGGCATATTGCACGCTCCATGAGAAGGGTGTGGACAGCCGGGCTTGCCCGGCCATTTAGGGGAGGGGAGGTTGATGACGTCACGTTATGTTACCGCTAACATGAAGCGCCGGGCCGTTGCTCGTGCGGGTGCCTCATGCCTTGCAATCATCGCGATGGGCGTCACCGCCCCGGCTTGGGCCGCGGATCCCGCACCGGTGCTGCCGGCGGCGCAGGATGCGCCCGAGGCGAGCGAAGGCGAAGTCATTGTCACCGCACGCCGCCGCGCACTGGAAGCCGCCGACGCGCGCAAGAAGGCGTCGGAAAGCATCATCAGTTCGGTCGTCGCTGACGAAGCGGGCAAGCTGCCCGACAATTCCATCACCGAAGTCCTGCAGCGCGTTTCGGGCGTCAGCATCGTCCGCTTCGCCGCGCTGGGCGATCCGGATCACTTCTCGGTCGAAGGGTCGGGCATTCAGGTGCGCGGGCTTTCGGGCGTCGCGTCGCGCCTCAACGGCCGCGACATTTTCAGCGCCAATGGCGGCCGCGGGCTGAGCTGGGGCGACGTCACGCCCGAACTGATGAAGGCGGTGGACGTCTATAAGTCGTCGACGGCGGACCTTATCGAAGGCGGTACCGGCGGCCAGGTCGACCTGCGCACCAAGCTGCCGTTCGACTTCTCCAACGGCTGGCACGTCGCAGGCAGCGCCGAAGCCAGCTATGGCGACCTCACCGAAAAGACTGACTATGCCGGGTCGCTGCTGGTGTCGAACCGCTGGACCACCGGCATCGGCGATATCGGCATCCTCGTCGACGTCGCGCACAGCCGCCTGACGTCGCAGTCGAACTTCTTCCGCGCCGAACCCTATTTCCGTCAGCGGCTGCTGGGCGAGACGCAGGACGTCTTCATCCCCGGCGGCTATGATTTCGGCGACGAGCAGTTCAAGCGCGACCGCACCGGCATCTACGCCGCCGCGCAATGGTCGCCGAGCGACGATTTCACGCTGACCGGCATCTTCTTCCAGTCGCGCTACAAGAACCATAACCAGTCGCGCTTCGCGATGGTCACGTCGCAGAATTTTAGCGTCAACCGCAATCAGAGCAGCTTCGATGCCAATGGCGGGCTGCTCTCGACAACGTCGATGTTCCTGCGTGACGCCAACACCTTCCTGCCGACGGGCGGCTCGATCACCGGAACCGGCAACGCAGAGGGGACGCGTTCCAAGTCGCTGACCCGCGACCTTTCGGCCGAGTTCGCGTGGCAACCGGGGCAGGGACCGTTCAAGCTCTCCGGCGCCTATCAGAACACTCTCTCGACCTCGCAGGTCGATCGTCTCGCGATTTTCAGCGACGTCGCCTTCCCCTCGTCGTTCGGCCTCGATCTGACGGGCGACTTCCCCAAGG
>DATIGZ010000529.1:0-3340 GCA_035481255.1 Sphingomonas sp.
CGCGACGGTGGTGAGCGTGTCGGGATCGTTGCGGTGAAGCACTTCTTCCAGCCGCTGCACCTCGAACTGGCCGTAGGTTTCCAGCTCTTGCGGCGTGAAGGCGTACGCATCGATCCGGGCGGTGTCGTTGGCGGCGAGCAGGTCGGGCGCGATCCTGGGCCGCTCATTCTCGACTACCCAGGTGCCCGCGAGCAGGTCGCCCGCGCGCAGCCGGTCGCGGTTGAACAGCGGCATGAAGATGAAGATCGCCGTCCAGCCCAGTCCGATCAGGCCGAGCCAGCGGTTGCTGAACCCCTCGGCCTGCGCAACCAGCAGGAAGATGAGCGGGAGGAACACCTCCACTTCGCGCATCAGGTTGCGCGCGAGGATCGCGCCGCCGGTGAGCCGGCCGCCATCGCGCGCGACGACGCGCAGCTTGAGCGCGCGCTTACCCGGCGTGGCCGCTCTGGTGCCGCTCTCGAACAGCGTGAAGTAGAAATTGCGCAGCAGGAAGAAGCCGAGCAGCCAGATGATCGACGCCGGCCCCATATTGCCCGTGCTGCCCCAGAGCAGGAACGCGCCGACGGTAAGCGCGATCAGCGTGACGAACATGATGACCGCGTCGATGGTGAAGGCGCCCGCGCGCGATCCGGCGCCGGCGAGGCGGAGGTGAAGCGTCACTCCCTCCGGCGTCACCAGCGCGCGGGTGCGGCGTTCGGCGTCGGTTGGCCGGGGGGCGGTGGACTTATCGCGCTTAGCCACGGGCACGGCGCCCCCCGAGCGCGAAATAGACGACCCAGATCGCGAACATCGTCGCGGCGATGGCGTAGCGGGCATAGTCGGCGGTGATCAGCTGACGCGCGAACCCTTCAAGCAGACCGGCGACAAGTAGCATGATGACGACGCCGATCATCACCAGCGCGGCGCGGCGGCCGGCCTCGCCGGCCGCGGCCAGACGGGTGCGCTGCCCCGGAAAGGCGACGGCCCGGCCGATATGCAGGCCGGCGGCGCCGGCGAGGATGATCGCGAACAGCTCGGTCGAGCCATGGATCATCAGCCAGCCGGTCAGGCCGAAGCCCAGCCCCTTGGAGATGAAGGCGGCATACATCGCGCCGAGCATCACGCCGTTACTGGCGATCAGCAGGAAGGTCGGGATGCCGAAGGCGAAGCCGAGCGCGAACGCCATGATCGCGATCTGGCTGTTGTGGGTGAATAGTTGCGTCGCGAACACATGCAGGCCGTCGACTTCGCTCTCGTAGAGCGAGCGGCGCAGGAATTCGGTGGTGGCGCTCATGTCGCGACCGTTCGCCATCTCGCCCGAGACGAGCGCGTTGAACCAGGCTGGGTCGCTGGCGACGAGGAAATAGCCGGCGAGCGCGCTGGCGACGAACAGGGCGGCGATCAGCAGCGTCTCACCGAACATGCCGCGGACCGCGGCCGGCCAGCCATGCAGGAAGAAGCCGCCGATCTGGCGCCACAGCGGTTCACGGCAGCCGTAGAGGATGAAATAGGCGCGCGTGGAGAGGCTTTCGAGATAGGCGGTCATCGATGCGTCGAGCGAGGTTTCGCGCGCGATCGAGAGCGCCGAGAGCGTGGCGCGGTAGAGGCGGGGCAGCTCGACCAGATCATCGTTGGTAAGGCGCTTGGGCGACTTCTTCTCGACGAGGTCGAGCAGCGCCTCGAGCCGCTGCCAGTCGGCTTCGCGCTCGGCACGGAAATGGCGGACGCCGAAGGCGGGGGCGGCGCTGCTCATGGGCGTTCGCGATCCCGGACATAGCGCTCGGCGAGCGCAAGGGCGAGGTCGTCGGGGGCGGCTTCGAGCACGTCGATGCCAAGACGGCGCAGGCGCTCGATCACGATGCGGCGCTCGCGGATCAGGGTGTGCGCGATGTTGGTGCGGACGACGTCGTCGGCTTCCTGCGGCCGGGCGTCGAGGATTCCGTCCAGCTCGGTATCGTGGAACAGCACGAAGAGCAGGCGGTGGCGCTTGAGCATGCGCGCCGCGGCGGCGATCATCAGCTCGGCGGCGGTGGGGTCGGTGAACTCGGTGAACAGGATGATCAGGCTGCGGCGCTGGAGCCGCTGGTCGAGCGAGACGAGCGAGAGGGTGTAGTTGCTCTCCTGCGTACCGTAATCGATCCCCGCGGCGGTGCGGTGAAGCGTGGCGAAGCCGGCGGTCCCGCTGACGCTGCCCGAATCCGCGCTGGGGCGGCCGGAAAAGCCGAACAGGCGGACCTGATCGCCCGACTTGAGCGCAACGAATGCGGCGAGCAGGGCGGCGGAGACGGCGCGGTCGATGCGCGGCTGGCCATCGACCGGCTCGCTCATCGCGCGGCCGCAATCGATCGCGAACACGACGCTGTTGTCGCGCTCGGTCCGGAACTCACGCGCGAGGAGCGAGAAGTGGCGCGCCGAAGCCTTCCAGTCGATCGCGCGGCGCTCCATCCCCGCCTGAAAGTCGGTGAGCGACTGGAATTCGGTGCCGTCGCCGCTGTCGGGGCGGATGCGCGTGCCGAACTGGCGGCTGCGCAGGAACTGACGCATTCCCTGCTCGCGCACGGGGCGCAGGCTGGGGAGGACGCGCACCTCTCCGTCGAGCGCGTGGCTGCGCTGGCGCCATGCGAGGCCGAGCGGGCCGGCGGCGCGGCCCCAGATGCGCGCGACCCGCGCGGTACCGCGACGCGCGGCGGTCCAGATGAGGGGAGAGCTGGTCGGGTCGAGCGGTGCGGAGACGTCCGCGGCATAGCGCAACGCCGCACCGCCCGCGGGCGCAAGCTCGACACGGTCGCCGACTTCGGCCGTGCCGGGGAAAGCGGTGGCGAGATCCGCGTCGCGCAACCGCGGGGCGAGCGTGCCGTCAAGCACGGTGAGAACGAGGATCGCGAACACCCAGAGCAGCGCCAGCAGCCAGCCGTCCGGCCGCATGACGCCAAGAACCAGCGCCAGCGGAGCGCCCGCCAGCACTAGTGTCACGGCGCGCTGGGTAGGAATGATCAACGCGGCGCCTCGACCCGGTCGATCAGCTGGGCGACGATGTCGTCGGCGCGGCGGCCGTCGATCTCCGCCGCGGGCGAGAGCACGACGCGATGGCGCAGCAGCGGCTGAGCGAGCAGCTTGACGTCGTCCGGGATGACATAGTCGCGCCCTTCCAGCGCTGCGGCGGCGCGCGCGGCGGCCGCGAGCGCCGATGCGGCGCGCGGCGAGGCGCCGTTGGCGAGATCGGGGTGACCGCGCGTCGAGCGGATCAGTGACACGACATAGGCGATCACCTCCTCGGCCAGGCGGACCCCGAGCACCGCCTCGCTCGCCGCGGCGATCGCGGCGTGATCGGCGACCTGCGCGACGCCGCTGTCCTCGGGCC
>DATIGZ010000530.1:0-10149 GCA_035481255.1 Sphingomonas sp.
GCGCCGCGCCGGTGAAGATGCGCACCGCCTGCCCCTTGGCGACGGCGTCGGCGAAGGGGCGGCCGGCGGCGCTCTCGCCGATGACGTCCCATGGACCGGGCAGGTCGGCGAAGCGGATGGCATAGCCGTCCATCGCCGACAGCGGTTGCTCAGGCTGGGTGCGGGTGGCGGCAACCGGCGCCGCAGCCCAGCGGCCGGCGGCTTCCCGCAGCGGCACCGTCTCCACCGCGAGCGCGGGTGCAAGCGCGAACAGGCGCTGCCGGGCGTCGGCGACGGGAAGAAGATCGACCATCGCCGCGGCGTTACCGTGCCGCGGCGGCGGGGTCGAGCGGGATCAGCGCGCCGGGCGTGCCGCCTCGGCCAGCCGTGCCATCTCATGCGGGCGGAGCGCGATGCGGAATTCGGCGACGTGGCGCGCGCCGTGGCACTCGATCACCCGGACCGGCCAGCCACCGATCCCCGGCAGCGACAGCCACAACGAGGACAGCTGGGCGAATTCGGTGTCGCTCTCGAACTCGGCGAGCGTGCTGCTCAGCGTGTTGAGTTGCGCGTTCCACCAGTGGACGCCGGAACGGACATGGGTGGCGATGTCGAGCCGCAGCGCGTCCTTGACCGCGCCCAGCGCCGACGGCGAATCCTGCACCGTGGCGAGCGCCGGTCCGCGCCGCTGGCTGGCGACCTTGCGCAGCCAGGGCATCAGCAGCTGCCAGCCCAGTTCCTCGGTAAAGGCGATGCCGGCCTGGCCCTTTTCCGCCCAGCGGACTTCGCCCGGAATGGGGCGCAGACCGTCGAGCGTCAGCTCGATCTGCGCGCCCGTGGTCAGCAGCGCGCGCGTCTCGACGCCGATACCGGACGGCGAGAGGTTGCGCGTCCACGCGAAATCGACCTGATCGCCATGCCGCACACACAACCGCTGGCGCAGCTCGATACGCGGCATCTCGCGACGCTCGGCGGGGAGGGCGGCGAGACAGCGGGCGAGCGCGCCGACCACGTCGAGCGGCTCGTCGAAGCGGAAAGCGAGAGCGGCCGGATCGTTGCCGACGATCGCGCCGTCGGCGACGAGGCCGAAGGGCAGCTCGATCGTCGCGCGGTCGCCATTGGTGACCGGCCCGGAGACGGTGAGCGTCGCGCCGGCGGAGGTCAGGCGGTGGACGAAGCAATTGCGCTCACCCGCGCTGCCGAACACCAGCCGCCCGGGTGAAGCGTCTTCAACCGCGCCCGGCGGTGCGTCGAGCTCGCCAGACAGCGAGAAGATCGCCGATCGTGCCGGAAGTGTCATTGGATCCCCACCCATTTGCAGGTGGGGAAGGTGCGCGCATCCCCCTCAAGAATGTCTGAGTGAGGAGGGTGGAGGGGAAATTAACCTTCCGGATTCACCGCTTTCCACGCCTTTTCGCGCCTTGCTGGCAGATCGAGGGTCGATCGTTGGCGAAATGGATGAGGTGGACGCGGCCGCCGGAAGCGGCGTGGCTAGCAAGCACCGGATCGGCGGCATCTTCAACATCGAAGCCGCGAACATGGACGAGGCGAAGGTGATGGCGCGCCTGCATCCCGCGACGCGTGTCGAGGCGGGCGAAGTGTTCGGCTGGACCATCGAGATCCGCCCATCCATACGCCGTGGCGGGACAGCGCGCTTAGCTAACCGCCCCCGGCTCGGCCGCGCGCCAGTCGCCCGATTTGCCGCCGGTCTTGGCGACCAGCCGGATACCCTCGATCGCCATGGCTTTGTCGAGCGCCTTGGCCATGTCGTAGACGGTGAGCAGCGCTACGGAGACCGCGGTGAGCGCTTCCATCTCCACGCCCGTGCGGCCGGTAAGCGCGACGGTCGCGGTGGCGGTGACGCCGGTTTCATCGGGGATGAGGTCGAGGGCGATCCTGGTCAGCGCGAGCGGGTGGCACAGCGGGATCAACTCGCTGGTCTTCTTCGCCGCCATGATGCCGGCGACACGCGCGACGGCGAGGACGTCGCCTTTCTTGACCAGCCCGTCGCGGATCGCGCCGGCGGCCTGTGCCGACATGGCGATGCGGCCGGTGGCGACCGCCTCGCGCTGCGTTTCAGCCTTGGCACCCACATCGACCATGCGCGCGGCGCCGGTTTCGTCGAGATGGGTGAGGTCGGTCATCCCACCAGCGCCCGCGTCGCCGCCTCGACATCGTCCTGCCGCATCAGCGATTCGCCGATCAGGAAGCAGCGCACGCCATGGCCGGCCATGGCGTCGAGATCCTCGCGCGAGGTGAGGCCGCTCTCAGCGACGAAGGTGCAGCCCTCGGGCGCCTGGCCGACAAGCTCATAAGTGCGGTCAAAGGAGACCGAGAAGTCCTTGAGATTGCGGTTGTTGACCCCGATCAGCCGCGACCTCAGCGCCAGCGCGCGATCCAGCTCGGCTTCGTCATGCACCTCGACCAGCACGTCCATGCCGAGGCCGATGGCGGCATCCTCGATCTCCGCCATCTGCGCGTCTTCGAGTGCGGCGACGATGATCAGGATCGCGTCGGCGCCGATGCTGCGGGCTTCGAGCACTTGCCATGGGTCGATCATGAAATCCTTGCGGATCACCGGCAGGCCGCAGGCGGCGCGCGCGGCGACCAGATAGTCCTCATGTCCCTGAAAGAATTCGGCGTCGGTCAGCACCGACAGGCACGCCGCGCCGCCGGCCTCATAGGCGCGGGCGTGCGCGGGCGGATCGAAATCGGCGCGGATCAGCCCCTTGGACGGCGACGCCTTCTTGATTTCCGCGATCAGACCATAGCCCTGCGCCGCTTTGGCATCGAGCGCGGCGCGGAAGCCGCGCGGCGGGGTCTGGGCGAGCAGGCGGTCCTGCAGCGTGCCAAGCGAGGTTGCGGCCTTGCGCGTCGCGACTTCGCCGCGCTTCACTTCGAGGATCTTGTCGAGGGTGTTCATGCCGCGGCGATCCAGCAGTCGAGCAGCGCGTTGGCAAGCCCCTTGTCGATCGTCTCGGCCGCTTCCTCGACGCCTTCGCGCAGATCTGCGGCCTCACCCGCGACCACCAGCGCGGCGGCGGCATTGAGCAGCACCGCATCGCGATAGGCGCCGCGCTCGCCCTGAAGCAGCTTGCGCAGCGCGGCGGCGTTCTCGCGCGCGTCCCCGCCGCGCAGGCTGGCGAGCGGGTGCGATTGCAGCCCGGCATCGGCGGGGGTGATGCGTGCGGGGAGGCTGACATCGCCGATGCTCACCACCAGCGAGCCGCCCTCGGGGGAAAGCTCGTCCAGCCCTTCCTCGCCCGCGACGATCGCGGCGCCCTTGACGCCAAGCTGCTCGAGCGCCTCGGCATAGATCGGCGCATAGTCGGGCCGGGCGATGCCGATCAGCTGACGCTGCACCCCGGCGGGGTTGGCGAGCGGGCCCATCAGGTTGAAGATCGTCCGCCGCGCGATCCGCCGCCGCAGCGGGGCGATGCGGCCCATCGCCGGATGGTGCTTGGCGGCGAAGAGGAAAGCGATGCCGAGGTCGTTGAGATGCGCCTCGGCGTTCGCGGCGGCGCGGTCGAGATCGAGACCGAGCGCTTCCAGCGTGTCCGCAGCGCCCGACTTGGACGAGGCGGCGCGGTTGCCGTGCTTGGCGACCGGCACGCCCGCCGCGGCCACCACGATCGCGACGGCGGTCGAGACGTTGAGCGTATGGTGCCCGTCACCGCCGGTGCCGCACACGTCGATCGCGTTGGCGGGCGCGCTCACCGGGATCACGCGCTGGCGCATGGCGCGCGCTGCCTCGGCGATCTCGATGCTGGTTTCGCCGCGTTCGGACAGGGCGATCAGGAACGCCTCGATCTCCGGCTCGGGCGCGGTGCCGTCGAGAATATCGGCGAACGCCTGCGCGGCGGATTCGCGCGCAAGGGGGCTGGCGGGATCGGGCAAGAGGCTGAAGCTGGTCACGCCGCCTCTATTGGGGCGGAGGCGGGGCAAGTCGAGCAAATCCTGTTGGGGCGGGGTGAAGCCGGGCTGGGGGCGGTGCATTTCGCTCGCGATCCGATTATCCTGCGCGGATCAGGATGGGGAGAGTTTCGATGGACCTCAAATCGACCGAGCCGGTGAGCTTCCTCTACGCCGCCGACCGCGACCGCGCGCTGGGCTTCTATCGCGACAAGCTGGGGCTGACGCTGCGCAGTTCCGATCCGTTCGGGGACTTTATCGGCATGGACAATGCGGTGATCCGCCTGACCGTGATGCCCGACTATAAGGCCGGGCAGCATCCGGTGTTCGGCTGGAACGTCGGCGATATTCGCGCGACGGTACGGTCGCTGCGCGACAAGGGCGTCGCCTTCACCATCTATGACGGGATGGGACAGGACGAGGACGGCATCTGGACCGCGCCGGGCGGCATGGCGAAGGTGGCGTGGTTCGCCGATCCCGACGGCAATGTGCTGAGCCTGTCGGAGGCGTGACGCCGGGCGGCCTTCACCTTCCTGCCTAACCGTTGCGGAAGCGAAGGCGCGCCGTTCGACCGATCAGGTAGAGGCCGCCGATCAGGGCGGCGGCATAGCTGGCCATATGGGCTGACGCGACCGCGGCAAAGGCGAGATGGCGGTCGGGCGGGATCAATTCCGCCCATTCTTCGAGCAGCGGCGTACCGACGGCCTTGAATGCGAACGCCCCGATCGCGCCGGCGATCAGTGCGATCGCCGCGCTGGCCAGCATCAGCAGGACGACCGGGCGTGCCAGATGCTTGAGGTCGAGCGGGGGCCGCGAGCCAAGCCGTGCAGCGGCGGCCAGACCGGCACCGAGCAGCAAGCCGACCCACCAGGTCGCGACGACGCCCCAGCCGAGCGCGAGCAGCCAGGGCGTGTCGGTGGCGAACAGGGGCGGATGGGCGATGGTGAAATATTCGACGCACAGATGTGCGGTCACGAGATCGTGAAGGATCCCATAGATGATTGCCGCAGCGGTCGCGAACAGGACGATCCGGACGGCCTGCATCGCGGTCAGGCCAGTGCTTTCGCCTCGATCCCGGCGATCTTCATGAAGTTCGCCAGCATCGCATGGCCATGTTCCGTCGCGATGCTTTCGGGATGGAACTGGACCGAATGGATGGGCAGCGTGGCGTGGCGGAAGTCCATGACGCTGCCGTCCTCGGCGGTCGCATTGACCACCAGTTGCTCGGGAATGTCGGTGACGATCAGCGAGTGATAGCGCGTCGCGGTGAAGGGCGAGGGCAGTCCTTCGAACAGCCCCGTGCCGTCATGCGTCACGGGGCTGGTCTTGCCGTGCATCAGCCCGCCGCGCACCACCTGCCCGCCGAAATGCTGGCCGATCGACTGATGGCCAAGGCACACGCCGAGCAGCGGCTTGCCCGCATCGGCGCAGGCGGCGACGAGATCGAGGCTGATTCCCGCCTCGTTCGGGGTGCAGGGGCCGGGCGAGAGCAGGAATGCCTGCGCGTTGCTCGCGATCGCCTCATTGGCGGTGAGCGCGTCGTTGCGCACCACCTTCACCTCCGCGCCCAACTCCATGAGGTAATGGACGAGGTTCCAGGTGAAGCTGTCGTAATTGTCGATGACAAGGATCATGGCGAGTGCGGCTTAGCGGGTGGCGCGCGCGGCGACAAACAAGTTCGGCTTAATAGCCGGCATCGAGATCGACGACGTTGCGCATCGGCCGCCCCTCGACGAACGCCCGGGCGTTCTCGATGAACAACGCGGCGGCGCGCGTGAACATCCTGGTCTGCGACCGGCCCGACAGGTGCATCGTCAGGATGGCGTTGGGTGCGGTCCAGAGCGGATGGTCCGCGGGCAGGGGTTCGGGGTCGGCGACATCGAGAAAGGCGCCGGCGATGCGGCGCTTCTCCAGCGCTTCGATCAACGCGGGCTGATCGACCATGTCGCCGCGGGCGATGTTGATCAGCCACGCGCCGGGCTTCATCGCGGCAAGCTCGGCCGCGCCGATCAGGGCGTGGGTGTCGCCGGTGGACGGCGCGGCGAGGACGATCCAGTCGAACTCGCCGATGCGGCCGCGCCACTGGTCCGGGGTCAGCGTGCCGTTGCGGCCCGAGCGGGTGACGCCGGTCACCTCGACCCCGAACGCGGCGAGCCGGTCGCCGATCATCCGGCCGATGGTGCCGTAGCCGATCACCAGCGCGCGGGTCTCGAACAGCTCGACCTTGCCCGGGGCGTCGCCCGGCCATTCGCGGCGGTCGGCGGTCCGCACCACCTGATCGAAGCGCTTGGCGGCGGCGAGCATGCCCATCACCGCATATTCCGCGACCGCGATGGCGTTGATCCCGACGCCATTGGTCAGGATCGTCCCGCGTTGCCTGAGCAGGCCGGTGTCGAATGCGTCGATGCCGGCATAGATGGTCGAGAGCCATTTGAGCCGCGCGCCCGCCGCCGCCGTCTCCCCGGTCCATTCCGGGCGCATCATGTCGACCCAGGCGATATCGGCATCGGCGACCAGCGCCGCGGCCTCCTCGCGGCTGGCGAACCAGTGCGGCTCAATTCCGGCGGGAAGCCCGGCTTCGATCAGCGGGCGCGCGAGGGCGGGCAGGACGGCTTTCATCTCAACAGGTTAGACCGATCGTTTCACATGCGCAAACGGTTGAAAATGAATGGTTTGCGACAAGTTGATACTGTTTCCCGCTGGCGAAGCCCGGAGAAATGCGAGACATTGCACGCTTGGGCGATAGGCCCGCGCGCGGGGGCTGAATGGACAATCTGGAGGCGCCTCCGGTCGAGGCGGGGAATGGCGATGCCGAAGCGGCCGCACCGGTGGTCGGCGGCGCGGCGCTGAGTGGCACGAGCGTTGTCGCGCTCGGCCTCGCGCTGGCCGCCTGTGATTCAGGCGGTGGCGGCGGCGGGGTGGTCACGGTGCCGCCCACGACCACACCCAGCCCGACCCCCGCGCCGGTCAGCGCCGCGCAGGCCAGCAGATTTCTCGGTCAGGCGACGATGGGCGCGACCAGCGCGGACATCGCCGATGTGCGGACGCGCGGCTATGCCGGCTGGATCACCGCCGAATTCGCCAAGCCGCGCGCGACCACGCATTGGGACTGGCTGGTGGCGCGCGGCTATAACGTCGCCGCCAACATCAATGGCGAGACCGGCTTCGACAATGTGATGTGGAGCCAGCTAATCGGCGCGGGCGATCAGCTACGCCAGCGCGTCGGCATGGCGCTGCTCGAGATTCTGGTGGTCGGCATCTCGGGCGTGAACCTCAACTGGCGGCAATTCGCGATGGCCGCCTATGTCGACGTGCTGCTCGACAATGCCTTCGGAAATTTCCGCACGATCATGGAGAAGGTTACGACCAACGCGGCAATGGCCTCGTTCCTGACCTTCCTCGGCAACCGCCGGGCGAACGCGACGACCGGATCCGTGCCGGACGAGAATTACGCGCGCGAGTTGATGCAGCTCTTCACCATCGGACTGCATCGCCTCAACATGGACGGGACGGTGGTGATGTCGGGCGGCGTCCCGGTCGAGACCTATGCCCCCGCCGACGTCTCGGGCCTTGCCCGCGTGTTCACCGGGCTGACGCTCGATTCGACTGACGGGACCACGCCCGACCGCTATCGCCGGCCGCTCATCGTCAACGCGGGCACGCATGAGACGGGCGCTTCGACCTTCCTCGGTACCACGGTGGCGGCCGGGACCGCGGGGATGGATGCGATCAAACAGGCTCTCGATACGATCTTCGCGCATCCCAATGTCGCGCCGTTCGTATCGAAGCAGCTGATCCAGCGGCTGGTCACCAGTAATCCCACGCCCGCCTATGTCGGGCGCGTCTCGGCGAAGTTCGCGGACAACGGATCGGGCGTGCGCGGCGACATGCAGGCGGTGATCCGCGCGATCCTGCTCGATGACGAGGCGCGCGCCGATCCCGCGGGCACCAGCGCGGGCAAATTGCGCGAACCGGTGATGCGCTTCACCGGCTGGGCGCGCGGTTTCGGCGCGAGCTCGGCCAGCGGTACCTTCGCGGTGGGCGACACCAGCAGCCCGACCAACCGGCTGGCGCAGGCGATGGGGCGCAGCGGATCGGTCTTCAACTTCTTCCGGCCCGGCTACACCCCGCCCAACACGGGCTTTACCACCGGCGGGCTGGTCGCGCCGGAGTTCCAGATCACCAACGAGATCAGCGTCGTCGGCTATGTGAACTATATGCAGTCGGTGGTGAACAATGGCCTCACCGACCTCAAGACCGACTATGCCGAGCTGACCGCGCTCGCCACGGACAGTTCGGCGCTGATCGACCGGATCAACCTGGTGCTCGCCGCCGGGCAAGTGAGCGCCGCGACGGTCGCGCAGATCAAGACCGCGGTCGACAGCTCGACCAACACCAACAACCGGATCGCGATCGCGCTGCTGCTGACGATGGCCGCGCCCGAATATCTGGCGCAGAAGTGAGGGCCGGGGACATGGACTCCAATCAATCCCGCCGCGCCTTTCTCCGCCGTTCCGCTACGCTTGGTATCGCCGGCGGCGCCGCGCCGTTCGTTACCCAGCTCGCCGCGATCGGCGAAGCTTCGGCGGCGGTCGCGACCGACTATAAGGCGCTGGTCTGCGTGTTCCTCTATGGCGGCAACGATTACGCAAACACCCTGCCGCCCTATGATGCGGCGAGCCATGCGCTCTACACCACTGCCCGACCCGGTCTGGCCCATCTGCGCGACGCGCTGACGGCGACCGCGCTCAATCCGCTGAATTCGCTGGGGGGGCGGCAATATGCGCTTGCGCCGACCATGGCGCCGCTGCTCCCGCTGTTCGACGCGGGCAAGATGGCGGTGGTGCTCAATGTCGGGACATTGGTGCGGCCGACGACAAAGGCTCAGTATCAGGCCAATTCGGTGGCGCTGCCGCCCAAGCTGTTCAGCCATAACGACCAGCAAAGCTACTGGCAGGCATCGAGCGCGGAGGGCGCGACATCGGGCTGGGGCGGGCGGATCGGCGACCTGCTGCAGAGCGGCAATGGCAGCGCGGCGCTGACCTGTATCAGCGCGTCGGGCAATGCCGTCTATCTCTCGGGCCGCAGCTCGATCCAATATGTGACGGGTACCAACGGCCCGACTCCGCTGATCAACAACGCTTCGACGCTCTACGGTTCCTCGGCGGCGGCGGCGGCATTGCGTTCGCTGATGGGCGGCACGCGCAGCCACCTGATCGAGAACGAACATGCGATCGTCTCGAAGCGCGCGCTCGATCTCTATGCGCAGGTCAACGGCGCGCTGGGCGGCGCGCCGGCCTCGAACTTCCCGCTGTTCCCCACCGGCAACAGCCTTGCCGATCAGCTCAGGATCGTCGCGCGGATGATCTCGGTCTCGCAGGAGCTTGGGGCGAAGCGGCAGGTGTTCTTCGTCTCGCTCGGCGGCTTCGACATGCACGACTTCCTCGTGCGCGATCACCCCACCCAGATCGGCCGGGTGGCGGAGGCGATGCGCGCCTTCTACGACACCACCGCGGCGCTTGGCGTCGCGGACAAGGTGACGGCGTTCACCGCGTCGGATTTCGGGCGCACG
Source organism: Sphingomonas sp. (assembly GCA_035481255.1). Classification (GTDB taxonomy): domain Bacteria; phylum Pseudomonadota; class Alphaproteobacteria; order Sphingomonadales; family Sphingomonadaceae; genus Sphingomonas. Next base: position 9,464 of record DATIGZ010000530.1, read on the forward strand.
CTGGCGATGAACGACGACGGCTCCGACCATGGCTGGGGCGCGATGCACTTCGTCGTCGGCGGCGCGGTCAACGGCCAGCGCATCTATGGTACCCCGCCCGCGATCGGCCACAATACGCCCGACGATGTCGGGCAGGGGCGGCTGCTGCCGACGATCGCGGTCGATCAATACGCCGCGACGCTGGCAAGCTGGTTCGGCGTGAGCGATTCGAGCTTGTCGACCGTGCTGCCCAATATCGGCAACTACACCACGCGGAATCTCGGGTTCGTTTAAAGCTCGACCTTCCAGTCCCAGCCCAGCGGATCGCCGTCCATTACCTCCACCCCGGCGCCGAGCAGCTCGTCGCGGATCGCGTCGGAGCGGGCGAAGTCCTTCGCCGCGCGCGCTTCCTTGCGCTGGGCGAGACGGGTTTCGATTTCCGCTTCGGTCACCAGCGCGTCGGCCGGGCGCACGCGCAGATCGGCCCGGCTGAGATCGAGCAGGTTGAGGCCGAGCGCGGTGTCGAACTGCGTCAGCGTCATCAGCCGCGCTTCCTGCCCCAGCTGCTTGTCGGCGAGCAGCTCTTCCAGAACCGGCAGCGCCCTGGGCGTGTTGAGGTCGTCCGACATCGCCGCGTCGAACCTGGCGAGCAGGTCGGCGAGGCGGCGGTCGGTCACGTCGATCGCTTCTGCCTCGCGGACCGGTGC
>DATIGZ010000531.1:0-9036 GCA_035481255.1 Sphingomonas sp.
CCGCCGATGCGCGCGCGGCCGGCGCGGTGACGCTGCATTTCCGCGACGGCACGGTCGACGCGCGGGTTGAGCGCGGCGGCGCCAAATCCTATGCTGGCGACAAGTCCGAACAGCCCGATCTGTTTTGAACCGAAAGAGTGAAGCGAGTACGCATATGCTGATGTCGTCCAACACCGCCCGCCCGGCGCGGCTCCATTATATGGCGAACGGCTTTCGCGTGCTCGTGCCCGGCGACCATGTCGTCTGCGCGGTGAGCGGCGAGAAGATCCCGCTTGAGGCGCTGCGCTACTGGAGCGTCGAACGTCAGGAAGCCTATGCCACCGCCGAGATCGCAACGCGCGCGCTGATGACGTCATGAGGGCATCGGGGGGGCTTCTTGTCGCGAGCGCCGCCCTCAGTCTGATGGCTGTGGTTGCGTCGGTACCGGCGGCGAGCGGGCAAACGCGGCCGGCGCCTGCGCGCAACGATTTCACATTCGACGGGCCGATGATTCAGGGCGGCACGGTGCTGGGCACCGCGCCGGCGCTCACCAGCCGGATCAGCTTTCAGGGACAGGACGTGCCGGTCGCGGCGGACGGGCGGTTCCTGATCGCGTTCGACCGCGATGCGGCGGCTTCCGCCACGATCGTCGCCACCCGCGTCGACGGCAGCTCGGTTCGCCGCACGCTGACGGTGCAGCCGCGCGCATGGCGGATCGAGCGGCTCAACACGCTGCCCCGTATTTCCCAGCCGAGCGCGGAGTTTCAGCGCCGCCGCCCGGGCGAGGTCGCGCAGATCGCCGCGGCGCGCGCGCAGTCGCACGACATTCATGGCTGGCGGCAACGCTTCATGTGGCCGGTGACCGGGCGCATATCCGGGCTGTTCGGATCACAGCGCATCTACAAGGGTGAGCCGGGGTCGTACCATTCCGGCGTTGACGTCGCGCGGCCGACGGGGACCACGGTGCTGGCCCCCGCTGACGGTGTGGTGATCCTGGCGGCGCCGTCGTCCTTCACGCTGGAGGGCAGGCTGCTGATGCTCGACCACGGCATGGGCCTGAACAGCGCGTTCCTTCATTTGTCGCGTATCGACGTGAAGGTCGGCGACGTGGTGCGCCGCGGTCAGACGATCGGCGCGGTGGGCGCGACCGGCCGGGCAACCGGGCCGCATCTCCATTGGGGGATGCGCTGGCGCAACGCCAAGATCGACCCGCTGCTGATCGCCGGATCGATGCCGGTGACCGTGGACTGAGCGTTCGTTCTAGTCGACGCGCTTGACGCGAACCGAGCGTCCGCTGCCGAACACCGCCATATAGCTTCCCATCGCGGCGCGCTTGATCTTGGCGGAATCGCCCGTGCGGGGGGCGAAGGTGGTCGGCTCGATCGTCTGCCAGCGCGATTCATCCTCGAGCCGCACCAGCCAGCGGTCGCGTTCGGCCAGTCCCACGCTCATGATCTTGCCGGTGAGTTCCTTGAGCTCTTCCTGATCGTCGTCCCCGCCGCCGAACAGTTTGATCCGGGGCAAGGAGAAGCCGAACAGGGAGCGGCGCGTCTTCTGCACATCGGCGCGGTCGAGGATGACCACGTCCTTGTTCTCGCGCGCGCGGACGAGCGCTTCGGCCGATTTGTCGAAACAGGCGAGGCGTGCCGCGGGATCGGCGATGGTTCGGCAGGCGGCCACCGCGTCCGCGGGGTTGCCGCCCTGACCTTCCTGAGCGCTGACCGTTGCGGGCGCAGCCGCGGAGATGACAAGCAGCAGGGCCGGCGTTCCAAGCATTGATTCCTCCCCGGGAAGGCGTGAGACCCCACGACCCTAGCCCAGCCGGTGATTCCAGCAAAGTCGCTGAAAACTATAGAAATTACATCGTGTTGGTTCCAAGTGTGACGATTTTATCACGATGCCGCGCAAACTGTTTTGCCCCTGCACAACACCATTGTGAGCAACCGGTGGGGCGAATTATGCAGTGGGCATGTTGCGCAGGGTCCCTCCCGCGCAGCGCCACGAAGGCGGAAAACCGCCGATACAAGGGGTGCTCATCAATGGTTTCACTCTCTCGCACGCGTCTGCTCACGTCGACGCTGCTGCTGACCGGCGCGGTGTTCGTCGCGCCGGCGCAGGCTCAGGAAACGCCCGCGGCCGAAGCTCCGGAAGAAACGGTGGTCGTCACCGGTACGCTGATTCAGCGTCCCGACCTCGAGATTTCGAGCCCGGTCACCGTCATCGGTGCCGACGAAATCGGGTTCAAGCAGCCCAACACCGCCGAAGACCTGCTGCGTGACCTGCCGGCGGTTCGCCCGGCGCTTGGTCCGTCGGTCAACAACGGCGGCGACGGTTCGTCGACGGTCGACCTTCGCGGTCTGAACCAGGCCGGCACCAACACGTCGCAGCGCACGCTGGTGCTGCTCGACGGCCGCCGCATGGTTCCGTTCGGCCTCGACGGCTTCACCGACCTCAACAACATTCCGATCGCGCTGGTCGAGCGCGTTGACGTGCTCACCGGTGGCGCTTCGACCGTTTACGGCGCCGACGCTGTCGCGGGCGCGGTGAACTTCGTCACCAAGCGCGACTTCCGCGGCATCGACGCCTCGGCTTCGTACCGCATCGCCGAGCGTGGCGATGGCCGCCAGTTCCGTGCGGACGTGGTGATCGGCGCCGGCTTCGACGACGACCGCGGCAACGTGGTGCTGGGTCTCGGCTACACCGATCGCGCGCCGGTCTTCTCGACCAACCGCGAAGTGGGCCGCTTCCCGCGCTCGATCGCCAACGGCAACTTCCAGGGCGCGACCGCCGCGGTGCCGACGATCCTGCAGGGTAACGACAACGCCGCGATGGGCCTGCCCGCCAGCACGTTCGGCGCGGTGTACGACCCGGCGCTCGGTGCGTTCCGCGCCGCGCTGCAGTCGGACACCTACAACACCAACGAGTTCCAGTACATTCAGGCGCCGCTCGAGCGCTTCAACGCCTATGCCAAGGCGCGCTACGAGATCACCGAAGGCATCGAAGCCTATATGTCGGGTATGTTCACCCGGAACTCGGCGCGCATCCAGCTCGCCTCGACCGGTACGTTCAGCAACCCGTTCGCGGTGCCGCTGAGCAACGCCTATCTGACCCCGGCGGCACGCAACCAGCTCTGCATGCTCGACTGGAATGCCGGCGTTGCCGGCGTCCAGCCGCTCAGCGCGGCCGAGTGCACCGCCGCGGCGACCGCAACCTCGGTCACCGACCCGAACTATCGCGAGAAGGTTCTGTCGCCCGGCCGCCGTATGGTCGAGTTCGGCGCGCGCGGTAACCAGGTCGACACGAACATGTTCCAGGCCGATTTCGGTCTGCGTGGCGAGTTCCTGCCCGGTCTGAACTACAATGTGTTCGGCCAGTATGGCGAGACGACCCAGAACCAGACCCGTGAGAACTGGGGTTCGAACACCCGCCTGCAGCAGGCGATCCGGTCGCGTCGCGATGCGGCTGGCAACCCGGTCTGCTTCGATCCGAGCAACGGCTGCGTTCCGATCAACCTGTTCGGCCCGCTGGGTTCGATCACGCCGGAGATGCTGGCGTTCATCGATCTCGACGCGCAGATCCGTCGTACGGTGAAGCTGAGCGTGGTCGGGGCCAACGTCAGCGGCGACCTGTTCGGCCTGACCAGCCCGTTCGCTGACAGCAAGATCGCCTTCTCGGCCGGTGTCGAGCGCCGCGTGCTTTCGGCACAGAGCCAGCCCGACAACCCGTCGCAGATCCAGGGCGAAGTGCTCGGCACCGGCGCGCGTACCCCGCCTGATCGCGGCCGCATCGAGACCAAGGAAGTCTTCGGCGAGTTGATCGTGCCGCTGGTCACGGACAAGCCGTTCTTCCACAACCTGACGCTCGAAGCCGGTATCCGCTACTCGGACTATAAGAACGAGGGTGGTTCGCCGACCCCGGTTCAGACCCAGTATGATGCGATCACCTGGAAGGCCGGCGCGAGCTGGGAAATGGTCGACGGCATCAAGCTGCGCGGCATGTATCAGGTCGCGGTGCGCTCGCCGAACATCCAGGAGCTGTTCCAGGCTCCGGTCGTGGCGCTCAACAACCTGAACCCGGATCCCTGCCAGGGCGCGCTTCCGGTCGGCAACGCCAACCTGACCGCGCTCTGCATCCTGACGGGTGCGCCGGCCGGCACGATCGGCAGCATTCCGACGCCGACTTCGGGTCAGATCAACGTCACGACTTCGGGCAACCCGAACCTGAGCGTCGAGAAGGCTCACACCTACACGCTGGGTGCCGTCCTTCAGCCGAGCTTCGTGCCCGGCCTGGCGCTGACGGTCGATTACTTCAACATCGTCATCAAGGATGCGATCAGCAACGCGACCGTGCAGGACGTCCTGACCGGCTGCTACAACTCGACCGCAGCCTCGCCGAGCCCGCTGTGTAACCTGATCCGTCGCAGCCCGAACAACGGCTCGCTCAACGGTGCGGGCGAAACCCCGGGCGTGATCCTGGCGGGTTCGAACCTGGGTAAGATCGAGACGGCGGGTATCGACCTCGGCCTGACCTATCGCCTCGACCTGGATCGGGTTGGTCTGAACAACGCGGGCACGCTCCGCTTCTCGTTCAACGGCACCTGGCTCGACTACTACCACTTCCAGGCATCGACGCTGCCGCCGGTTTCGATCAACCGCGACTGCACGGGTTACTACAGCACGAGCTGCACCAACCCGCGTCCGGAGTGGAAGTGGAACAGCCGTCTGACCTACTCGTCGGGACCGTTCGACGTCTCGCTGAGCTGGACTCACCTGTCGGCCGTCAAGCTCGAGCCGTTCAACGCAACGCTGGTTCCGGGCGCCACGATGACCGGCGGTCCGAACCCGGCGGGCATCTTCGATGCCTATGAGCGCATCCCGGCCTATGACTATTTCGACCTGGCCGTCGCCGCGGACGTCAACGAGCACTTCTCGCTGAACTTCTCGGTCGACAACCTGTTCGACAAGGACCCGCCCGTGGTGGGCGCGACGATCGGTGGTACCGCGTTCAACAACGCGAACACCTTCCCGTCGCTCTACGACTCGGTCGGACGTACCTTCACGATCAGCGGTCGCTTCAAGTTCTAAGACCGACGATCGAAACGACAGATCTGGGGGCGGGCTTCGGTCCGCCCCCTTTTCTTTGCGCCTTTGCTTTGCGCCGTGCGCGCACGGCTGGCAGGAAGGCGCGATGAGCAACCCCGAACTTGCGATCAGCGCCGCGATCGACGCTTGCGATGCCGGCCGCGCGGAGGACGGGGTGCCGCTGCTGACCGCGGCACTGGCGCAGCATCGCGGCTATCCGCGGCTATGGCATGTGCTGGGGCTGATGCACCGGGCAATCGGCGATGGCGCCGAGGCGGCGCGCGCCTTCGGTGAGGCTGCGCGCCTCGCTCCCAATGACCTCAAGGCCGCGCACGGCCTCGCGCAGGCGAGCCTCGAAGCCGGCTATCCGGCGTTCGCGTTGTTCGAACGCGCGCGCCAGCTGGCGCCCGCCGATTCCGATCTGCTGGTCGGCCGCGCCGCCGCGCAATTCGCCGAAGGGCAGGGGGATACCGCGGTCGCCGAGCTGGGCATGATCCTTTCGACAAACCCGCTCTGGATTGCCGGCCATGCCGCGCTCGCGCGCATCGCGACCATGCGCGGCGGTGCGCCGACGGCATCGCTCGAGGCGGCGGTTTCCCGCGTTCCGCAGGACGCCGCGTTGTGGAGTGCCTTGCTCAACGTCCTCATCGAAGCGTCGCGCTACACCGAGGCGGACGCGGTGTTGCGGCGCGCGCAGGCGGCGACGGGGATCGGATTCGAACGATTCGAAGTGGTGGTCGCGTCCGAGCTCGGGGAGGTGGATCGCGCCGACCGATTGTTCTCGGCGCTGCACGACGTTGCCGATACCGCCCATGCGGTGCGGCATGTCCGTCACCTGTTGCGCACCGGACAGGCGCAGGCAGCGGCGGCCCGGATCGAGCCATTGCTGGGCCGGCCCGACGCGGATCAGCTCTGGCCCTATGCCGCGCTGGCATGGCGGCTGACCGGCGATGCGCGCGCGGACTGGCTGGAGGGCGATGCGCGGCTGGTCGGGGTCTATGATCTGGGCGACAGCGCAGGTGATCTCGACGCGCTGGCGGTGTGTCTGCGCGGGCTGCACGGGATGCAGGCCCCGCCGCTCGGCCAGTCGGTGCGTGGCGGGACGCAGACTGACGGGCCGCTGTTCGCGCGCGCTGAACCCGAGATCCGCCAGCTGCGCGCAGCTATCCTCAAGGCGGTGGCGGGGCATGCCGCGCAACTGCCGTCTGTCGATCCGGCGCACCCGTTGCTGCGGCACAGGCCTGAGCGGCTTCGCTTCGCCGGTGCCTGGTCGGTGCGTCTGACGGGCAGCGGCGGAGGGCGGCACACCAACCATATCCATCCGCAAGGCTGGCTCAGCTCGGCCTTTTATGTGGCAGTGCCGCCCGAAACCGAGCGCGGCGCGCCACCCGCGGGGTGGCTGACGCTGGGCGAAGCGCCGCAAGAACTGGGCATCGACCTGCCGCCGCTGCGGCAGATAGAGCCCAAGCCCGGGCGGCTGGTATTGTTCCCGTCCCTGATGTGGCACGGGACGGTGCCGTTCGGCGCGGGCGAACGGCTGACCGTGGCGTTCGACGTCGCACCCTGATCCGGCAGGTCAGGCCGGGGACAGTACCAGCTCGCCGTCACCCTCGCCGACCTTGACCGTGCTGCCGTCCTTGACGTCGCCGCGCAGGATCGCGTCGGCGAGCGGGTCCTGCAAATAGCGCTGGACCGCGCGCTTGAGCGGCCGCGCGCCATAGACCGGGTCGTAGCCGACGCGGCCGAGCCAGTCGCGCGCCTCGGGCGTCAGGTCGAGCCTGATCTTGCGGTCGGCGAGCAGCTTGCCGAGCCGGGCGACCTGGATGTCGACGATCGGCGCCATCTCGCTGCGGCCGAGGCGGTGGAACAGCACGATCTCGTCGAGGCGGTTGAGGAATTCCGGCCGGAAATGCGCGCGGACCACTTCCATCACCTGCGGTTCGACCGAGGACACGTCCTGTCCTTCGTCCAACTGAGTCAGGAACTGGCTGCCGAGGTTCGAGGTCAGCACGATGATCGTGTTGGTGAAATCGACCGTACGGCCTTGCCCGTCGGTGAGGCGGCCGTCGTCGAGCACCTGGAGCAGGATGTTGAAGACGTCGCCATGCGCCTTCTCCACCTCGTCGAACAGCACGACCTGATAGGGGCGGCGGCGGACGGCTTCGGTGAGCACGCCGCCTTCCTCATAACCGACATAGCCGGGAGGAGCGCCGATCAGGCGGGCGACGCTGTGCTTCTCCATGAACTCGCTCATGTCGATGCGGACCATCGCGTGCGGATCGTCGAACAGGAATTCGGCGAGCGCCTTGGTCAGCTCGGTCTTGCCGACACCCGTTGGGCCGAGGAACAGGAAGCTGCCCAAGGGCCGGTTCGGATCCTGCAAGCCCGCACGGCTGCGGCGCACCGCGGTCGAGACCGCCTTGACCGCCGCCTGTTGTCCGATCACGCGCTTGCCGAGGGTTTCCTCCATCGCGAGCAGCTTCTCACGCTCGCCTTCGAGCATGCGATCGACGGGGATGCCGGTCCAGCGGCTGACCACCGCGGCGATATCGTCGGCGGTGACCTCCTCGCGCAGCATCGCGGGGCCGGTAGCCGCTTCGGCATCGGCGATCTGCTTCTTGAGCGCGGGAATGGTGCCGTAGTTGAGCTCGGCCATCTTCGCGAGGTCGCCCGCGCGCTGCGCCTGCTCCAGTTGGAGGTTGGCCGCGTCGAGCTGTTCCTTCAGCTTCGCCTCGCCGGCGATCTTGTCCTTCTCGGCCTGCCAGCGCTGGGTCAGTTCAGCCGACTGCTGCTCGAGATTAGCGAGTTCGCCCTCCAGCGTCGCGAGCCGTTCCTTCGAGGCGTCGTCCTTCTCGTTCTTGAGCGCCTCGCGTTCGATCTGGAGCTGCATGATGCGGCGATCGAGCGTCTCGATCTCCTCGGGCTTGCTCTCCACCTCCATACGGATGCGCGAGGCGGCCTCGTCCATCAGGTCGATCGCCTTGTCCGGCAGGAAGCGGTCGGAAATGTAGCGATTGGAGAGCGTTGCCGCCGAAACCAGCGCGCTGTCGGTGATCCGCACGCCATGGTGCAGCTCGTACTTCTCCTTGAGGCCACGCAGGATCGAGATCGTATCCTCGACCGTCGGCTCGCCGATGAACACCGGCTGGAACCGCCGCTGGAGTGCGGGATCCTTCTCGACATGTTTGCGATACTCGTCGAGCGTGGTCGCTCCGATGCAGTGCAGCTCACCCCGGGCGAGCGCGGGCTTGAGCAGATTGCCGGCGTCCATCGCGCCCTCGCCCTTGCCCGCGCCGATCAGCGTGTGCATCTCATCGATGAACAGGATGATGTGGCCGTCGGCGCTCTTCACCTCGTCGAGCACGCCTTTCAAGCGCTCCTCGAACTCTCCGCGATATTTGGCGCCCGCGATCAGGCTGCCCATGTCGAGCGACATGAGCGAGCGGTCCTTGAGCGTGTCGGGCACGTCGCCATTGGCGATGCGCAAGGCGAGGCCTTCGGCGATCGCGGTCTTGCCGACGCCGGGGTCGCCGATCAGCACCGGGTTGTTCTTGGTACGGCGTGCGAGGATCTGGATGGTGCGGCGGATTTCCTCGTCGCGGCCGATCACGGGATCGAGCTTGCCGTCCTTGGCCGCTTGCGTCAGGTCGCGCGCGAATTTCTTGAGCGCGTCGTAGCGGTCTTCGGCCGAGGCGGTGTCGGCGGTGCGGCCGCCGGTCAGCTTGGTGATGGCGGCGTTGAGCGCCTCGGGCTTCACGCCCGCATCGGCAAAGGCCTTGCCCACCGGCGTGCTGGCGCCCAGCACCATTGCGAGCAGGATATTCTGGACCGCGACAAACTCGCTGCCGGCCTTGGCGGCGACCTGTTCGGCTTGGTCGAGCAGGCGCACGGCATCATTGTCGAGCCCCGACGTCTGCTGTGCACCCGAACCCGACACGGCGGGGACTTTGGCGAGCAGGGCGTCGATACCCTGTGT
>DATIGZ010000532.1:0-9615 GCA_035481255.1 Sphingomonas sp.
CCGCGAGGTTCTGCGCCACCACCGCACTCTCGAAGGTGGGCACGGGGGCGTCGTAGAGGACGCCGAGCGCCATCGGGAACGGACCGAACGGCATCTCGACCAGCATGTGAGCGATGGCACGATTGCCGACATTGTGGACAATCACCCCCGCGCCCTGCCAGTCGCCCTCGGCCACATCGACCACCTTGAGCGTCAGCCGTTCGGTATCGAGCGTAATCCCCTTGGTGCCACCCGCGAAAACCATCGGCTGGCCATGTTCAAGCCAGAGCTGGTGGCCGGCATTGGCCTTCTCGGTGAAGGCAGCGAAGACGTCGTCATTATAGACGATGCAATTCTGGAAGATCTCGACGAACGCCGCGCCCTGATGGGCGTGCGCCGCCTTGAGCACCGACGGCAAATTCTTGTGGACGTCGATCCCGCGGGCGATGAAGCGCGCGCCGCTACCCAGCGCATAGGCGCAGGGCTTGGCCGGATGATCAACCGAGCCGAACGGCGTCGAGGGCGAGCGCGTCCCCTCCCGGCTGGTCGGCGAATATTGGCCCTTGGTCAGGCCGTAAATCTCGTTGTTGAACAGCAGGACCTGGCAATTCAGGTTGCGGCGCAGCAGGTGCATCGTGTGGTTGCCGCCGATCGACAGGCCGTCGCCGTCGCCGGTGATGATCCACACGTCGAGATCGGGATTGGCGAGCTTGACCCCCGTCGCCACCGCCGGCGCGCGGCCGTGGATGGTGTGGAAGCCATAGGTCTCCATATAATAGGGGAAGCGCGACGAGCAGCCGATGCCGCTGATGAACACGGTGTTCTCGGGCGTCGCGCCGATCTCCGGCATCGTCCGCTGAACCGCCTTGAGGATCGCATAGTCGCCGCAGCCCGGGCACCAGCGGACCTCCTGATCGGTCTCCCAATCCTTGGGCGTCGAGGGCTTGATGGTGGTGATCTCGTTCATGCGAGCGCCTCCTCGATGGCGGCTTCAATCTCATGGATGCGGAAGGGTTGGCCGCTGACCTTGTTGAGCGGGCGGGCGTCGACGAGGAACTGGTCGCGCAGCACCGTCTTGAGCTGGCCGGTGTTCATTTCCGGTACAAGGATACGCTCGTAACCCTTTAGCAGATCGCCAAGATTTTTCGGCATCGGCCAGATATGGCGGATATGGATGTGGCTGACGTCGAGCCCCTTGCGGCGCGCGCGGCGGACCGCCTGGGTGATCGGGCCATAGGTCGAGCCCCAGCCGACCACGACGAGCTTGCCGCCGGCCTCGCCCTGTTCCAGCTCCTGGTCGGGCACCGCGATGCCGTTGACCTTGTCCCTGCGGATGTTGGTCATCGCCTGATGGGTGTCGGGGGCATAGTCGATATTGCCCGTGCCCAGCGCCTTCTCGATCCCGCCGATACGATGGAGCAGGCCCGGCGTGCCCGGCTTGACCCATGGGCGCTTCAATTTCTCGTCGCGGGCATAGGGCAGGAACTTCTCGCCCTCCGCCGGGAGTTCGGTGTGGAAGCTGACCGGGAACGGCTTGTAGTCGCTCATGTCCGGCACCTTCCACGGCTCGGCCGCGTTCTGGAGGTAGCCGTCGGTGAGCAGCATGACGGGCGTCATATATTGGGTGGCGATGCGCACCGCCTCGATCGCGCAGTCGAAGCAATCGGCGGCCGAGCGGGTCGCGATCACCGGGACCGGCGAGTCGCCGTTGCGGCCATAGACGGCCTGATAGAGGTCCGACTGCTCCGTCTTGGTCGGCAAGCCGGTCGAGGGGCCACCGCGCTGGGCGTTGACGATCACCAGCGGCAGCTCGGTCATGATCGCGAGGCCGATCGCCTCGGTCTTGAGCGCGATGCCGGGCCCCGAGGAGCAGGTGACGCCAAGACTGCCCGCATAGGACGCGCCGAGCGCCGAGGCGACGGCAGCGATCTCATCCTCCGCCTGGAAGGTGGTGACGCCGAATTCCTTGAGCCGCGCGAGATGATGGAGGATCGCCGAGGCCGGGGTGATCGGATAGCCGCCATAGAAGAGCTTGAGCCCGGCGAGCTGAGCGCCGGCGACGAGTCCGAGGCTGATCGAATCGGCGCCGGTGACGGTGCGGTAGAGGCCCGGCTCGACCGGGGCGGCGGGGACATGGAGCTGCCCCACGCCCTGCGCGCCGAGCTCAGCGGTCTCGCCATAGGCATGGCCGGCGTTGAGCGCGGCGATGTTCGCCTCGGCCAGTTCGGGCGCTTTGGCAAACTTGGTCTTGAGCCAGTCCACCAGCGGTGCGCGGTCGCGGTCGAACATCCACAGCGCGAGGCCGAGCGTCCACATGTTCTTGCAGCGCAGCGCCTCCTTATTGCCGAGGCCGAACGGCTTCACGGCCTCAAGGGTGAGCTGCGAGATGTTGAGCTTGAGCAACTGCCATTTGGCGAGGCTGCCGTCCTCGAGCGGGTTCTCGGCGTATTTCGCCTTGTCGAGGTTGCGTTTGTTGAACTCGCCCTCGTCCGCGATGATGAGGCCGCCGGGCTTCAAATCACCGACATTGGTCTTGAGCGCCGCCGGGTTCATCGCGACGAGCACGTCGGGGGCGTCGCCGGCGGTCTCGATCGCGGCCGAGCCGAAATTGATCTGGAAGGCGGAGACCCCGAACAACGTGCCCTGGGGCGCGCGGATTTCGGCGGGGAAATCGGGGAAGGTGGCGAGATCGTTACCCGCCAGCGCGGTCGAAAGCGTGAACTGGCCACCGGTAAGCTGCATGCCGTCGCCCGAGTCTCCGGCGAAGCGGACGACGACCGCTTCGGGGGGCGGATTAGCGGAAGCCTCTTCGGGCGTGACCTGATGGACGGCTGTGGCCATTCAGTCTCTTCCTGCAGTTTTTCCACACCCTCTAGGATCGGGGCGCTGACTCCAAGGTAGAATGACCGGGCGCGGTTGCAATCGCTTCTTTCACACCGGTTTTCGTGCGCGAATGTGAACTTGTTCCTCTTTGCTTCCGCACGGTTTCTGCCTTTGTTCGAGTATAGCGCGAAGGCGGATATGCAGGAAAGCGCCTCGAATTTACTGTTTATTTTACAGATGATTGAGCAATGATTCTTAGAATGTTTCTAGGCTGAAATCGGCTGGAAAATCGCGGTCCGGCCCGACTTGTGAAGTTTGCAAAGTGGAACAAGTGGCAGACGATGTTGGGTCGGCGGCGATTTCGCGGTTCCGCGTTCAGGGCAGGAATGTCCCCAACGTGGAGGCGCGCGGCGCACGGGCGGTGCGCGCCGAGTCGATGCCGCGGAGGGCGGCGGCGTGTCGATCCTCCCCCCCTGACGGGGAGGATGCGAAGGATCAGACGGCGAGCGCTTCGAGCGCCTCGCTCGCTTCCATCCACACCGCTTCGGCCGCTTCGATCTGCTTCGCGACCACGCCGCGCTGTTTCATCAGCTCGGTCATGGTGAGCTTGGCGAGGTCGGGCGCGGCGGTGGCGGGATCGAACATCGCGCGGTCGATGGCGCTGAGCTTTTCGCCGAGCTTAGCCATCTCCGCCTCCGCCGCCTTGGCCGATTTGCGCAGGGCGTTGCCCTTCTCACGCGCCTCGGCCGCCTCGCGCCGGGCGTCCTTGCGGTTGGCCTTGGCCTCGGCGGTACCGGCGCCCTTCGGCTCCTTGGCCAGCACGAAGGCGATATAGTCGTCGAGATTGCCGTCGAACGGCTTTGCGGTGCCCTGATCGACCAGCACGAGGCGGTCGGCGGTCATCTCGATCATGTGGCGGTCGTGGCTGACGATCACCACCGCGCCGGTATAGGCGGTCAGCGCCTGGATCAGCGCCTCACGCGAATCGACGTCGAGGTGGTTGGTCGGCTCGTCGAGGATGAGCATGTGCGGCGCGTCGCGGGTGATGAGCGCCAGCGCGAGACGCGCGCGCTCGCCGCCCGAGAGCTTGCCGACCTTGGTCATCGCCTTGTCGCCGGCAAAGCCGAAGCGGCCGAGCTGGGCACGGACGAAGGACGGCTTCTCGCCCTCCATCAACCGCTGCATGTGATCGAACGGCGTGTCGTCGCTGTGCAGCTCCTCCACCTGATACTGGGTGAAATAGCCGACGCGCATCTTGCCCGAGGCGGCCTTTTCACCGTCGATCGGGGTGAGCTGAGCGGCGAGCAGGCGGGCGAGCGTGGTCTTGCCGTTGCCGTTGCGGCCGAGCAGCGCGATGCGATCGTCCGGGTCGATGCGCAGGTTGAGCCGCTGAAGGATCGGCTTGCCGTCATAGCCGACGCTGGCGTGATCGAGCGTGATGAGCGGCGGACGCAGCGGATCGGGATCGGGGAAGCCGAACGCCAGCGTGGGATCGTCGACCACCGCGGCGATCGGCTGCATGCGGGCGAGCGCCTTGGCGCGCGACTGTGCCTGTTTGGCGGTCGAGGCGCGGGCGGAGTTGCGCGCGACATAATCCTGGAGCTTGGCACGCTCGGCGAGCTGCTTCTCACGCGCGGCGGCCTGCTGCGCCTGACGTTCGGCACGCTGGCGCTCGAAGCTGTCATAGCCGCCCGGGTAAAGGGTGAGCTTGCCGCGCTCCAAATGCAGGATGTGGTCGACGACGTTGTTGAGGAAATCGCGCTCGTGGCTGACGATGACGATGGTCGCGGGATAGGACTGAAGGAAATCCTCCAGCCACAGCACCGCTTCGAGATCGAGGTGGTTCGAGGGCTCGTCGAGGAGCAGCAGGTCGGGCTGGCTGAACAGCAGCGCCGCGAGCGCGACGCGCATGCGCCAGCCGCCCGAGAAGCTGTCGAGCGGGCGGTGCTGAGCGTCCTCGTCGAAGCCGAGGCCGACGAGGATGCGCGAGGCGCGCGAGGGCGCCGAATAAGCGTCGATCGCGCCGAGCCGCTCATGGATCTCGCCCAGCCGGTCGGGGTCTTCGAGACCCTCCGCTTCGGCCATCAGCGCGGCGCGTTCGGTGTCGGCGACGAGCACCGTTTCGAACGGGGTCGTCTTACCGGCCGGAGCCTCCTGCGCGACATAGCCGATGCGCGCACCGCGCGGCATGTCGGCGCTGCCCTCATCCGGGTCGATCTGGCCGGCGATCACCTTGACCAGCGTCGACTTGCCCGCGCCGTTGCGCCCGACCAGACCGATGCGGCCGCGCGGCGGCAGCGCGGCACTGGCGCGGTCGATGATGACGCGGCCGCCGAGGCGGACGGTGATGGCGGAAAGGTTCAGCATGGCGGCGCGGCGACTAGCACCGCAACGCAGCAATCGAAACCCCCCGGCAAGAAGGTAATTCTCGGGTTCAACTCAAGGCGCGGGCTATCCAGTATATGCCGCCCGCCATCGCCATGGGGGCGAGCATCGAAAACGCCAGCATCATCGGAAATACGGTCAAACGCCCCTCTTGGTTCGCTCTCAAGATCGTGCCGTAGCTAGGACCGTCAGCCAAATAGAAGGAACCGGAAAGAAACGCCGGGAGCAGACTCCACCAAAACGAAAAATGCCCGATTCCGGCAAGTGCCGCTGTTATGAACGTAGTGACCAAAAATAGGCAGCCGAACTTCATCGGTCTCCCCCGCTTCCCCCAAAGAGCTGCTAGCTTAGATGCCACCCGGTCCGCGTCAATCCATGCTGTTCAGGACAACCGGCCCTCGAAATCGGCGTAGCCGAACGACTTCACGATGCGCAGATCGTCGCTGCGGCTGTCCCACAGCGCGATGGTGGGCAAGGGCACGCCGTTGAAGGTCGTGGTCTTGACCATCGAGTAATGCGCCTGATCGAGAAAGGCGAAGCGCTGGCCGGGCACGGGACGCTCGGGGAAGCGGAAGTCGCCGAGGATATCGCCCGCCAGGCAGGACGGGCCGCCGAGGCGGATCAGGACGTCGCCGCCCTCCCCCAGCAGCGCCGGGCGATACGGCGCCTCGATCACGTCGGGCATGTGGCAGGTGGCCGAGATATCGACCACACCTATCGGCATGCCGTTGTCGAACACGTCGACGAACTCGCCGACGAGGATGCCGGTATCGAGCGCGATCGCCTCGCCCGGTTCGAGGATCACCTCGAGCCCGGTTTCGGCGCGCACTTCCTTGAGGAAGGCGACGAGGTCGTCGCGCTGATAATCGGCGCGGGTGATGTGGTGGCCGCCGCCGAAATTGATCCATTTGAGCTGGCCGAGATACGGCGCGAGGCGCGGGCGGAGCGCTTCCCAGGTGCGGCGGAGCGGCGGGAAATCCTGCTCGCACAGCGAATGGACATGGATGCCGTCGATGCCCTCGAAATGCTCCGGGCGAAGCTGATCGGCGGGGAAGCCGAGGCGGCTGTGCGGCTGGGCGGGATCGTATTTCTGAACCTCGCCCTCGCTATGCATCGGGTTGAGGCGCAGGCCGACGTCGAAACGCTCGCCGCGGGCGCGGGCGGCGGCGAGTTCGCCCTTCATCGCGGCGTGCTGATTGGGCGTGTTGAAGATGACATGGTCGGAGATGCGGCACACCTCCGCCATGTCGGCGGCCTTGTAGCCCGAGCAATAGGTCGCGATCTCGCCATGATAATGATCGGCGGCGAGCTTCGCCTCCCACAGCCCCGAGGTGGCGACGCCGTCGAGATATTTGCCGACGAGATCGCCGAGCGACCACATCGAGAAGGCCTTGAGCGCGAGCAGGATCTTCACCCCGGCGCGGTCGCGGACATCGGCGATGGTCGCGAGGTTGCGCTCGACCGCCGCCGCGTCGACGACGAAGCAGGGCGACGGCACGCGCGACAGGTCGAAGCGGGCGAACGCGCCCGGATCGCCGGCCTTGGTGGACATCACGGGCGGTGCGGCGCGGGTTTCGGTCACTTCGGTCAACCTTGGTTCGCCCCGAGCCTGTCGAAGGGCTGTTTCGCTTGAGAAGAACGGTGCTTCGACAGGCTCAGCACGAACGGAAGAAGGGAGCAGATGCCCCCTTCCCCTCGATCAGAATTTCAGCGGCTCGGCCAGCTCATGGACCTGCCACGGCAGGCCGTGCTTGTTGAGCATGTCCATGAAGGGATCGGGATCGAACTGCTCCATGTTGAACACGCCTTCGCCGCGCCACACGCCATTGAGCATCAGCGCCGCGCCGATCATCGCCGGAACGCCGGTGGTGTAGCTCACCGCCTGATTGCCGGTCTCTTCGAACGCGTCCTCGTGATCGCACACGTTATAGACGTAGAAGGTCTTCTCTTCGCCGCCCTTGGTGCCGGTCGCGATGTCGCCGATGTTGGTCTTGCCCTTGGTCGTGGTGCCGAGCGTCGACGGCTCGGGCAGCACGGCCTTGAGGAACTGAAGCGGGACGATCTCGCGGCCTTCGTACATGATCGGCTCGATCGAGGTCAGGCCGACATTCTGCAGCACGCGCAGGTGGGTCAGATACTGTTCGCCGAACGTCATCCAGAAGCGCGCACGCTCCATTTCGGGGATGAACTTGGCCAGGCTCTCCAGCTCCTCATGATACATGAGGTACATGTTCTTCGCGCCGACCTGATCGAATTCGAACACCTGACGCGACGAAAGCGCCGGGGTCTCGACCCAGTCGCCATTCTCCCAATGCCGCGCGGGCGCGGTGATCTCACGAATGTTGATCTCGGGGTTGAAGTTGGTCGCGAAATGCTGGCCGTGATCGCCGCCGTTGCAGTCGAGAATGTCGAGCGTGCGGATCGTGTCGAGCAGGTGCTTCTTGATGTACATCGCGAAGACCGAGGTCACGCCCGGATCGAAGCCCGAGCCGAGCAGCGCCATCAGGCCCGCCGACTTGAAGCGCTCCTGATAGTCCCACTGCCAGCCATAATGGAACCGTGCCTCGTCGCGCGGCTCGTAGTTCGCGGTATCGAGATAGTCGGTGCCCGTGTTGAGACACGCGTCCATCAGGTTGAGGTCCTGATAGGGCAGCGCGAGGTTGACCAGCAGATTGGGCTTAACCGCTTCGATCAGCTTGCTCGTCGCCGCGACGTCGTCGGCGTCGACCTCTGCCGTGTCGATGGTGACGCCGAAGCGCGCCTTCACCGATTCGGCGATCGCGTCGCACTTGAACTTGCGGCGGCTGGCGAGCGTGATCTTTCCGAACAGATCCGGATTCTTCGCCATCTTGTGCACAGCGACCGACGAAACGCCGCCTGCGCCGATTACGAGAACGTCCTTCACGCCTTGTCCTTTCAATAAAGTCTCCCGGGGGATTGGCGCCCCCATATTTGAGCATCGCCCCGGATGCAAAGGGCGATAAGCCCGGCCGGGTCCCGCACCGGCCCGCTCCCCCATCCGGCCTGCGACGGCGGCATCAAATGAGTGGTCGGACAGGGAGCGGGCTGGAACTGCGCGACAGAAATCCGCTATCAGCGTGACATGCACAAGACGATCGACCGCAGGACGTTCATTGGAGGCGCCGCGGCGCTCGGACTTGCCGGACAGGCGCAGGCGCAGACCACGCAGAAGGTGTTCGCCCCCGCTCCGCCGTGGCCCCCGCGCGAGCATTTCATGCTGTGGCCGGGCCTGCCGCCGGGCACGCCGCCGGGCATTCCGCGATCGAACGTCCCCGTCCCGCTTCCGCTGGGCACGCCCCAGCGCTGGGAGAAGGGTATCCGCTACCCCTATGTCGGCGTGTTCCGCCCGGTGCGGCCCGACGGTCGCGCGGTGCTGGTCATGCCGGGCGGCGGCTATGTTTTCGTCAGCCTGATCAACGAGGGGGTGAATGTCGCCCGCACGCTCAACCCGCTGGGCATCACCGTGTTCGTCCTTGCCTACCGCCTGCCCGGCGAGCGCTGGCTCAACCGCACCGACGTTCCGTTGCAGGACGCGCAGCGTGCGATGCGGCTGATCCGGTCGCGCGCGGCGGAGTTCCGGATCGACCCCGCCAAGCTCGGCATCTGCGGATTTTCGGCGGGCGGACATTTGGGCGGCACGCTCACCGTCGGGCATGACGACCCGATCTATCGCCCGACCGACGCCGCGGACCGGCTCTCGGCACGGCCCGCCTTTTCGGGGCTGATCTACCCGGTGACCCAGTTTGCGAGCGCGGGGCCGAACAGCCGGTCCGGCCCGAACCTGCTGGGACCGAACGCGGCGCCAGGCGCAGGCGCGCGGTTCGATGTGCTCACCCGCGCCAGCGCCGCGATGCCGCCATTGTTCCTGTGCCACGCGATGGACGACGGCACTGTGCCCCTCTCCCAGAGCGTAGCGCTGATGGAAGCGGCGCGGCGTCACAAGGTACCGGTCGAAGCGCATTTCCTCGAGCGCGGCGGCCACGGCTTCGGCGCGGCGAGCCTGCCCCGCACCAACCCCGGCGCCAAATGGCTGGAGTGGTTCGCGACCTGGACCGACATGCACGTCTGACCGGGCATTTGTTCTTGAAATGTTCTAACCATCGACCTAGTTTGGGCGGATGGCTAAGACCCGCCCCGTGCGCGGGGCCACGCACAATCGCGAGAGCGCGCGCTTCAACCTACCCGCACGGGAGGCCGATGGCGACTGGCTGGATGCGCGCGAAGGGATCGACGGCGAGCTGCCGCCGCTGCGCACCACTGTCACGGTCGAGAAGCCGAAAAGCGTCCTGACACGCAACCAGTCTCCGGACATCGCCTTCGACCGGTCGGTGAACCCCTATCGCGGGTGCGAGCATGGCTGCATCTATTGCTTCGCGCGGCCGACCCATGCCTATCTCGACCTGTCGC
>DATIGZ010000533.1:0-1984 GCA_035481255.1 Sphingomonas sp.
GCTGGCGGTGACGGTGATCAACCTTCCGAGTAGCCCGAAGCTGGCCGACTGAGCCGATGGCGGTCTTCGCGCTCATCCCGGCACGCGGCGGATCCAAGGGTATTCCGCGCAAGAACATCCGGGAGATTGCCGGCAAACCACTGATCGCCTGGACAATCGAGGCCGCGCGTGCCGCTCCGGGCATCGATGCGGTGGTGGTGAGCACCGAGGATGCAGAGATCGCCGCGGTCGCGCGCGAATGGGGGGCGCAAGTGCCGTTCATGCGTCCGCCCGAACTGGCGGCCGACGAGACGCCGGGGATCGACCCCGTGCTCCACGCGATCGGCGAGTTGCCCGCCTATGATGCGGTGCTGTTGCTCCAGGCGACCTCGCCGCTGCGCACCACCGCCGATATCGACGGCATCCTCGCGCTGGCGAGCCAGACCGGCGCGCCCGCTGTGGTGTCGGTTTGCGAGCCGGAGGATCATCCCAACTGGATGTACCGTCTCGATGCCGGTTCGCGGCTCAAGCCGCTGCTGACCGCACCCGCTGCGGCGCGGCGTCAGGATCTCCCCCCGGTTTATGCGCTCAATGGCGCGATGTATTTCGCGCGCACAGCGTGGTTGCGCGAGACGCGCGGATTCCTGAGCGATGAGACACGCGGCTATCCGATGCCCGCCGAACGCTCGGTCGATATCGACACCCCGCTCGACTGGCGCGTGGCGGAAATGCTGCTCAAGGGGGAGGAGTGATGGCGCCGCTGTTCATCCTCGGCACTGGGGGGCAGGCCCGCGACCTTGCCGATATCGCCGACGCGCTCGGCTATCGCACGGTGTTCGTGACCCGCGACGCCGCGACGATCGCGGCATGGACCGGCACGGATGAGATCGTCGACGAGGCGACGGTTCTGGCGCAGGCTGCGGGCGAAGCCTTCGCGATCGGCGTCGGCGACAACCGTACGCGTGCCGCGATCGCCGTACGACTGCGCGGCAGGCTGCGCTTCCCCAGCCTGATCCATCCCGACACCAGCTTCGGCCGCGGCTCGCGCGCCGCGGTCGAGGCGGCGGCGGGCACGGTCGTCTTCGCTGGCGCGCGCTTCACCAACAACCTCGCCTGCGGCGATTTCTGCACGGTCAATCTCGCCGCGACCGTTTCGCACGATGTCGAACTCGGCGATTTCGCCAACCTGTCACCGGGTGCCTCTATCGCGGGCAACGTCCGGATCGGGGAAGGGGCGTGGATCGGCGTGCGCGCGGCGGTCAATCAAGGCAGCGATACGCAAAAGCTGCAAATCGGCGCGTGGGCCACGATCGGTTCGGGCGCGGCGGTGATCCGCGACTGCGAGGCCAACTCGGTCTATGTCGGCGTGCCAGCAAGGAAGATTCGTTGAAAACGCTCATTATCGCAGAGGCCGGGGTCAATCATAACGGCGACATGGATCTGGCGCGCCAGCTGGTTCGCGCCGCCGCCGACGCCGGCGCGGACATGGTCAAGTTCCAGACCTTTCAGGCGAGCAAGATCACCGCGGCGCATGCGCCCAAGGCCGATTACCAGAAGGAAGCCACCGGCACCGGCGAGAGCCAGCAGGAGATGATCGCGAAGCTCGAACTGTCGCACGCCGATCACGACATGCTGGTCGACGAATGCGAGGCGGCGGGCATCCGTTTCTTCTCGACCGGGTTCGATGAAGACAGTCTCGACCTGCTCGTCGGCCTGGGGATCGACCGGATCAAGGTGCCCTCGGGCGAGATCACCAACCTGCCGCTGCTGCGTCATGTCGCGGCCAAGGGGCTTCCGGTGATCCTGTCGACCGGCATGGCTGACATGGCGGATATCGAGGCGGCGATCGCCGTGCTGGAAGCGGGCGGGGTGTCGCGTGCGGCGATCACCGTGCTCCACTGCAACACCGAGTATCCGACGCCGATGCAGGACGTGAACCTGCCGGCGATGCGCAATATCGGCGCCGCGTTCGGGGTCGAGGTTGGCTATTCGGACCATACGATGG
>DATIGZ010000534.1:0-1784 GCA_035481255.1 Sphingomonas sp.
ACCCCTAGTTGACCGGCATGTTCTGTTCGCCCGCCGACTTCGCCGATCTGTGCCAGCCCGCCACCGCGCGCAGCTGGCTGACTCCGATCGAGCGCGACCCGCCCTTCCTGCGCCAGACCGACACGCTGTTCAGCGCGATCGACCTGTTCCAGACCAATATGGAGCTGCGCCTCCTCCCGGTGGTGGACAGCGGGCATCATATCGTCGGCGCGGTGTTCGAAAAGGACGTGCGGCGCCTGCTTCTCAACCCGTTCGGCCATGCGCTGATGCGCAACCCGGCCTATGGCAATGGCCTTGCCGCGCATATCCGCGCCTGTCCGACGGCCGAAGTCGATCAGGACCCGGGCGCGCTGATCGAAGCCTATCGCGACGCCAACGGTGCCGAAGGGATGATCGTCACGCATCACGGACGCCTGTTCGCGGTTGTCGCCAACCGACGCCTCGTCCGCCTCGCTTCGGAGCGTGAGCTTGCCGCCGCGCATGCCCGGATCGAGCGCGCCCAGCGGATCGAGGCCGCCACGGCGCGGTTCGAGCGGCAGGTCGCGGGCCTTGCTCGCGCGCTCACCGATCTCGCCCGGTTCATTGCCGCAAACGCGAAGGAGACCGAGAGCCGGTCCGCCGATACCCGCGATCGCGCCGCCGCGGTCGCCGCCGCCGCCGGGCAGACCAGCACATCGATGCGCGATATCGCCGATCGCGGACGCCTGCTCGCAGGCGCCTTTGCCGCGATCAACGGCGATACCGCGCGCGCCAAGGCCGCCGCAGCGGACGCGGTGGCGCTGGTCGGCGCGGGCAGCGCGCGGATGGACGGGCTGATGCACTCGGCCCAGTCGATCGACGCGGTCATCGGCCTGATCGGCGAGATCGCGAAACAGGTGAACCTGCTCGCGCTCAACGCGACGATCGAAGCAGCGCGCGCGGGTGACGCCGGGCGCGGCTTCACCGTCGTCGCCAATGAGGTGAAGACCCTCGCTACGCAGGCCGGGGTCGCCGCCAGACGCATCACCGCGCATGTCGAGGAGATCCGCGGGGGCATCCTTCAGGTCGCCGATGGTCATGCTCAGGTCGAGCAGGCGATCGCCGCGATGGCGCGTCTCTCCGACACGGTAGAGGACGCGGTCGGCACACAGCGCGACACGACCAGCCTGATCGCGCTCACGGTCGAGGAAGCCGTCGCGGCGGGGACGCTGATCCATGGCGATGTCGAGGCGATCGGGGCCACCGCGCGATCGGCGTCGAGCAGCGCGGGCGAGATGGGCGGGCTCGCCGGCCGCATCCGCGCCGAAGCCGACGCGCTGGGCAATACGGTCAATGCCTTCCTGGCGGAACTGCGCGCAGCCTAGGCGTCCAGCGCGTCGCCGATCACGGCATAGACGCGCGCCAGATCCTCGTCCGAAATGCAATAGGGCGGCATGACGTAGACGGTGTTGCCCAGCGGGCGCAGCAGCACATTGCGCTCGCGGAAGAAACTCATCAGCCGCGGCCCGACGACCGAGAGATAGGCTCCCTCCGGCGCCTCGACCTCCATCGCGACGATCGTGCCCAGCTGGCGCAGGTTGTTGACCTTCCCCGACAGCGCGCGGCTGTAGCTGCGCTGCCGGTGGGCGAGATGCGCGACGCGCTCCATCACCGGTTCCTCGCGCCAGATGGCGAGGTTCGCCACCGCCGCCGCGCACGCGATCGGGTTGGCGGTGTAGCTCGACGAGTGGAAGAACATCTTCGCGCGATCCTTCGACCGGTGCGATTCGAAGATCTCGGGCGTCGCCATGGTCACCGCGAGTGGC